>CBFGYX010000590.1:0-1502 GCA_965653075.1 uncultured bacterium | reverse complement strand
CCCGGCATCGCGTCCGACGCCATCAGCGAAAAGCCGTCGCCTTTGAGGCTCGCATGCAGTACAGCGTTTTGATGCTCGGGTGGAATCTGGTCGGCGATCTGGCTCTCGCCATACGTTTGCATGAAGTCGATCTCGGCGTTCAGGAGCGTTGCATAGAACTCCATCGCCTCGCGGCAATTGCCGGGGAAGTTGAGGTAGGGGATGAGCTTCATCGGAGTGTCGTATTAGGGTATGTGATTGTGAGGTGACATCGCGGCACTATTCACGACATCGATTTCGAAGCAGATCTCTCTGCGTAGCCGTTGTTCCTGTTCACGGAGTTCCGGTGTAAACGCCTCGCCGAAGTCTTCCTCCGAAAAGATCGGTCGGATCTCGACTTCGGCGCCGCCGTCGAACGGCGCCTGCTTCAGCCAGTTAACGGCTTCATCCATCGAGCCGACCTCCCATATCCAGAAGCCGGCAACCAGCTCCTTCGTCTCAGGGAAAGGACCGTCATACACGATGCGCTCGCTGCCTTCGAACCGGATGCGCACGCCTTTCGATGTCGGGTGCAGGCCTTCGCCGGCGAGCATTACGCCGGCATCGACGAGCTTCTCGTTGAATTGACCCATCTCCGTAAGCTCCTGCTCGGTGGGCATCCGGCCGGATTCAGAATCTTCGCTCGCTTTTACTAAGACCATTACCCGCATCGCCTGCCTCTTCGTCGTTTTAATTAGCTGCTGCGTGAGTGCGTGAACCGCTTCGCCTCGCTTTTCAGTTACGTTGTCGACCACAGACGCGCGATTTCGACAACCCCACGAAAGAAAATGTGAGGGAAGCACCGCGCCGATGCCGCGGCACGCCTGCGGTCACTGTGCGAAGCGGAACGTGTCCAGATCCACATTGCCGCCGCTCAGGATGACGCCTACGCGCGCGCCGCGAACGTCGACGATCCCTTCGAGCAGAGCGGCCACAGCCAGCGCGCCGGTGGGCTCTACGACAAGCTTCAGCCGCTCCCATATGAAGCGCATGGCGCGAATAATACCGTCTTCGCTCACCGTCACGATGCCATCGGCGTATTTGAGCACCAGCGGGAAGGTGACCTCACCCAGCGACGGCGTCCGCGCGCCATCGGCGATGGTGTCGGGATTCGATACGGTGTGGAGCACGCCCGTTCGAAAGGACCGCGCCGCGTCATCGGCGGCCGTCGGCTCAACGCCGATCACACGGCACGACGGATGCAACGCCTTCGCCGCGATGGCCGAGCCGGAAAGGAGTCCGCCGCCACCACACGGCGTCAGCAGGATGTCGAACGGCCAGTAATCCTGGATCAACTCCAGCGCCGCCGTTCCCTGACCGGCTACAACGTGCGGATGATCATAGGGAGGGATGATCGTCAGCCCGCGCTCTGCGGCGATTTGTGCCGCCAGTTCCTCGCGAGTCGTCTCGGTCCGATCATACGGGATGATTTCCGCGCCGTAGCCCCGCGTGGCCTCCAGCTTCACGGCCGGCGCATCCGTCGG
>CBFGYX010000589.1:0-1502 GCA_965653075.1 uncultured bacterium | reverse complement strand
GGAAAGTGGCCGAATATTGGTCCGGTAGTTCAGTTGGTTTGAATGCCAGCCTGTCACGCTGGAGGTCGCGGGTTCGAGTCCCGTCCGGACCGCCCTAACGCCTTTTCTGCTTCAGAAAGGGCGTTTTTTATTCTTCAGATCTCGGCGCAGAGCACACGGAGGATTTCCCCCCTCCCCTACTCCTTCGCGACCGGCCGGCACGCCTCATACTGCCTTGTAGGAGTCGTGAATCGCGCCGTGCCCTGGTGCTCCCAGAGTTCGATCTCGCCGTCGCTGTAGCGGGCACCTGATGCCGATATCGCGATCGGTAGCGTGTGCGTTTCCTCGCCCATCCGAATCAGCGCGACGTCCTCACCGTAGGTGACGTGCAGGGTGACCTCGCCACAGTCGTACTCGACTTCCACCGGCTCCTCCCCGGCGTCGCAGCCGAATAGTACGACTGCTGCCGACAGGATGGCTGCCATCACAATATTCCGCCGGCGTCCTTTCATAGTCTCTCACTTACTGGTCGTGGCCGATGAGTTATGGTCCGTCCGGTTCTGAGTTGCTGCTGATTCCGGGATAAATAACCTTCGGTGTCAGTATCCCATCAGTCTGCAATCGGGAAACGGTCGTGGTCCTCGAGGTAGTAGAAATGATGAGTTGGTCCATGGCCGGCGCCGATCGCAAATCCGTGACGCACCGCCTCGGTTACGTACCGCTTGGCACGAGCAACCGACTCCTTGAGGGTGAACCCGCGCGCGAGTCCTGCAGATATCGCCGCCGCGTAGGTACAACCCGTCCCGTGTGTGAATCGCTCGTCGAGGAATGGCGCCTCGAAGGTGTGCATCTGCGTGCCGTCAAAAAAGAACGTCGATGGCGCTTTTCTCGCCGGTAAGATGCCCGCCTTTCACAAGCACGGCCTCGGCACCCATCTCGTGGATGGCTCTGGCGGCTTCCTTCGCATCGGCCAGCGACGACACGGTCCCGCCGACGAGGTCGCCCGCCTCCGGTGCGTTTGGCGTGATGACGGTTGCGAGTGGCAGCAGCTCCGAGCGCAGCGCACCGACGGCGTCTGCCGCAAGCAGACGGAAGCCGCTTTTGGAGACCATCACGGGGTCGATAACGAGGCGCTCCACGTTCCGCTCGCGCAGTTTTCGAGCGATGAGCCCGATAATTGCAGCCGACGAGAGCATGCCGGTCTTCACAGCATCGATCCGGATATCATCGAACAGAGCATCGAACTGCGCCTCGATAATATCGAGCGGCAGGTCGAATGCGTCGGTTACGGCTACGGTGTTTTGCGCGGTGACGGCGGTGATCACTGTCGTGGCAAAAACACCGTTCGCCTGCATGGCCTTGATGTCGGCCTGAATACCTGCGCCACCGCCGGAGTCACTACCGGCAATCGAAAGAGCGACCTTCATATCGGTTATAAGATGACCACACGAACGAGCGGGCCAAGATATGCCGTGCGAGCCGCATTAGCCTGCCGATCCCACCGCTTCGAGTAGATTCCGCAC
>CBFGYX010000588.1:0-1503 GCA_965653075.1 uncultured bacterium | reverse complement strand
CTCAGCTGCACTGCAAATTTTTTCGGCGGAATTTCCTGCGCCTTCACCGCCCCGGCGCTTATGTCGCCGACACCTTAAGGATTGGAAGTGGTCACGGTGGCTTTTCTGGCCCGGTCGATATGACCGTGAATGATTGGTTTCTCCTCGGCAACAACAATTCGTTTTACGACACCGAGGGCGAACTGCACGTCCGCGGCGAAGCACTCTGGCACGGCGGCACGTTCCGCGGCGATGGAGATCTCCGGTTCGACGGCGACATGACGATCCTTGGAGGCAGGGGGAGTGGCTCCTGGAACAAAGCTCTCGACGGCCGGCCGATGATCATCGGCAACAACTCGACGCTGGAGTATTCCGGAACACGTGCCGTCACAGGCATGAACGGAGCGAAGCTGATAATCGAAGAAGGATCGACGCTGGACGTGCTCATCATGAATGAGACGCCGACCAATCCCACGCTCACGATGTCTGTGGGGAGCGGCAGTACCGAGCCACCGCGGCTCGTTAACCGCGGCCTGATTTATTCGTCAGGCCAGGATAACATGATCCTGCGATCGGACTGGGAGTTCGTCAACGAAGGAACCCTGCTGGTTGGCCCGCTGACGCCTGAACCACGTGGTGGGTTGCTGAACACCGCTTCGATTATTGGTGACGGCACCATCCTGGGCGGCATAACGAATACCGGCTTCATCCGGCCGGGACCCATCGTCGGCGGTACCGGCATCATCGAGATAGAGGGTTTGCTCGCACAGTCTGAGACGGGCTCGCTTGATATCGACATCGGCGGAATTTCCGCCGGCACGTCCTACGACCAGGTGCGCGCCTCCGAAGTGGAGCTCGACGGTATCCTGCAGATATCCCTGACGGACGGGTACACGCTCAGCGCCGACGACGTCTACCAGGTGTTACTCTTTGAGGAGGGCATGCACGAGGGAAGCTTCACGGAGATCAACACGCTTCCCGAGGGTTCCGAGGTCGCCGTCAGGATCACTGAAACCGCTGTTCAGGTCTTAGCCGACGGGCTCACAGATCCCCCGTCCCGTCCCGCCGTCTCGGTTTCCGTCGATACGCCGTCGTTTCAGCGTGCCGCCCGGGCCGTGCCGGTACACGTGAACCTCACGACATCGGGAGGCCCCGGTATCGTGCGGATGCGCGCGAAGAATTTTGACATCGGGTTGGCGTCAACACCCGAGTGTCCGATGGACGATGCCTACGAGAATCTGCGCTGTCGGATGGAGCGTTTCGGCGTGACCCCGCCCGAAGCTGAGCCTGAAAGCGAGGAGCAGTATCCGTTTCTCCACCTCGTTCCCTTCCCCGGTGCCATTCAGAGCGGTGGCGATGGAGGCAATGGTCAGCCTGGATCGAGTGAAATCGATTTCACCGCTGCCTTTTCCGAGGGCGGTTCGTTGGAGATCGACGGCAGGGAGGTCTGTGTGGTGGGTGAGGAAGTCAAGCCGGAGGTCGAAGCCGGCCGTGCCGTGATGGATGAGGATCTATGGGGATGCG
>CBFGYX010000587.1:0-1503 GCA_965653075.1 uncultured bacterium | reverse complement strand
ATCAGCCCGAGGAAATGAATCTCGATGAGCGAATCGGTGATATCACCGACTCGATCAGCGATGACACGCTTGCCGCCGATCACGTGGTAGTGGACGATACCGGTGAAGGTAAAGACTACGCGGTCGTCGTACTCCTCGATGAAGAAGATGGGCGTATCATCCTGCGCGGCAACGCTGCGATACAGCCTCCGACCACGATTGCCGTGAGGATTGACGGTGGCCGACGATACGCTGAAGATGATGTCGGCCTCGCTCGACTCTTCAGCCACCGGTAATGGACTCCGGAAGCGGAAATCTGTCTGCAGGGTCAGGCCGTAGAGTTGGTAGATCATGCGGGGGATGGGGCAGGCGTGCCGAACGTGACGAGGCGGCCGCAATACCGAAAATCAGGTGCGCGAAACGGATGACGCACGGGCAGAAGCGGATTGGCGGGGTAGCAGCACGCCCTCATCGATCAGGTGGGCGATAAAGTTGCGATGATCGTCTTCGATGATGGAAGGCTCCTGTTCGTAGACATCAGCCAGATAAGCGACCGTCTCCTTGCGCGTTGGATGCTTCAAGGACGCATTCCAGAAGTCCGCTGCCGTTCCCTCGAGCATCTGCGAGCGTCCGCGCTCCGTGTCGGCGATGTACACCTTCCCCTCGATATCCGCCCATAGAATACCGGTTGCAGTGCGGAGCCAACCGTCCTCATCCCCAACAATACCCACCCGATCGAAATTCGCTTCGAACTGGACCTGGTTTTTCAGGCAGAGGTCCGGCGGGATCAGACGCAACGCGGTGTAGAAATCTGACGAGCCGTCAAGTCGAAGGCCCCGGTCGGACTCTGTCCATGGGAAGCAGCAATGCTCCGTGAGTCCTCTAAAGGGAGGTGGATCCGTTTCGCCCGGGTGCGGCTTCGTTTCACTGTAGACCTGAAGGTCATCGGCGCTCACCCAGGACACCCGGTCACCGAATCTCGTGCAGATCGCATCTCGAACCTGCTGAGTTGAAACGAGCGTCGCCACCACGATCTTCCGGTCTGGAAACCGTTCAATCCAGTCAGATATGCGCCGGCCGGACAGCGCGATGTCGTCGATCAGGAGTATGGGTACGACTTCGCCCGTCACGTTTGGTACCGAAAACTCGCCGAGGACGCGTACAGGGACAAAGTAAGAGAGATATCCCGCGACGAAATGTCCGCCGCGTGGGACAGGGACGAGCGTTACGCCGTCGGGGTGACGGCGCAGGTCTGGTTCGAGCTTATTGGCGAGAGCCCTCGCAAGGTCAGCCACCTCATTGTGCGTCACGAATCGGCTGCGCTCAAGCGTCTCCCTCATCTCATAAACAGCAAGCTCAAAGAGGGAGCGTGCCTTTTGATTCACGCCACCGACGAGGCCGATAACCGGCTCCGGGTCCGCGCGGAGGATGAGGCGGGAGGAAGGCGGCAGCCATTCAAGCGGCGAAGACGCAACGGCGCGTAAAAAGTCAATCGGCTCGGTGAACGTGCCACCGAGCCGATGC
>CBFGYX010000586.1:0-1506 GCA_965653075.1 uncultured bacterium | reverse complement strand
CTCCGCTTCCACAGTGAGTTTGGCGTCGATGTACTCGATCAGAACGAGGATCATCATTATAATAGCCAGGTGGCTCGCGGCATGACCGATGCTGTAGCCGGGCTGGGTATTCAGGCATGGGATCGTGTCGTCAACTACACGGCGAACAACTACTTCAGCTACACCGGCGGCTTCGGGGATGACCACGCATTCGATGCGACGGTCGGGACAAGCTACCAGAACTCGGACTGGACCTGGTCGTCCGTAACGGGCACCCAGTTCCCGAGCGATGACTTTACGCAGATCTCCAGCGCAGCCGAGATCACGAGTGGAACGGGTGGAGTAACTTCTTACCGCTTCCTGTCCTTCTTCGGGCGCGCGAACTACCAGTTCCTCGATCGCTACCTGCTGACGGTTAGCGGTCGCTTTGATGGCTCATCGCGGTTCGGCGCCAATAACCGATACGGTTTCTTCCCGGCTGTCTCGGCGGGCTGGATCATATCGGACGAGGCGTTCATGGAAGATGGCCCGTTCAGCCTGCTGAAACTGCGGGCCAGCTACGGCCTGACGGGTAACGCTGAGATCGGCAACTTTGCCTCGCGCGGACTGTGGAGTGCCGGCGCCTATGGCGGCCGACCGGGCACCTACCCGAGCCAGACGCCCAACCCGGACCTTGCCTGGGAGCGCACTCAGCAGCTAGACGTTGGTGTCGATTTCGGCCTGTTCAATGACCGCCTCTCGGCGCAATTTGATTATTATCGTAAAGACACACGTGACCTTCTGCTCAACGTGACGGTGCCGGCATCGACCGGATTCACGTCGCAGACGAGGAATGTGGGCCGGCTGAAGAACCACGGAATCGAGATTGCGCTGAACACGCGCAACATCGCGACCACTGACTTCAGCTGGAACTCCAGCTTCGTCTTCGGCCTGTTCAATGACCGCCTCTCGGCGCAATTTGATTATTATCGTAAAGACACACGTGACCTTCTGCTCAACGTGACGGTGCCGGCATCGACCGGATTCACGTCGCAGACGAGGAATGTGGGCCGGCTGAAGAACCACGGAATCGAGATTGCGCTGAACACGCGCAACATCGCGACCACTGACTTCAGCTGGAACTCCAGCTTCGTCTTCGGCCGTAACCGCAACGAGGTCACGGACCTCGACGGGCAGGTGATCAATGGTGGCTTCATCAACCGTGCTGTTGAGGGTGAGCCGATTGGCGTGTTCTATGCCCTTGAGTATGCCGGCGTTGACCCGGATAACGGCGATGCCCTCTTCTACATCAATGAGCAGGACGATGACGGCAACATCGTTAACCCCGACGCCACGACGAACAACCCGAACGCGGCCAACCAGGTGGTGATCGGTGATCCGAACCCCGACTTCACCGGCGGCTTCGGTAACGAGTTTAGCTACCGTGGCTTCTCACTCGATGTGCTGTTCCAGTTCGTGGTCGGAAACGACATCTACGACGGCGCCGGTAGGTTCAAGAGTGCCAACGGAGACTACTTCGACAACCAG
>CBFGYX010000585.1:0-1506 GCA_965653075.1 uncultured bacterium | reverse complement strand
GGCAGTACATGGCAACGCCTCATGCCGACACCGACGCCTCATCTCGCATGGTCTTCTACATGAAAGGCGCGCCGGAAGTCGTCGTCAAACGATGCGTGCCACCGGGTGCTCCTGAACACAAGGAAGCGCTGGAGCAAGCGGCGAAGATGGCCGAGCAAGGGCTACGCGTGCTGGCCTTTGCCCGGAAGACGTTCGACAGCGAGGTCGTGCTCGACGACGAACACCTCGACGGCGGGTTCACGCTACTCGGTCTGCAGGGCATGAGCGATCCCCCCCGACAAGAGAGCATCGAAGCCATCCGGCGCTGCCGCCGCGCGGGAATCGAAGTCAAGATGATCACCGGAGACCACCGCGTGACCGCTCAGGCAATCGGCCGCGAGATCGGTCTTTCGAATACCGGCGACCCCGTTGTAACGGGTGACGAGATCGAGGAGATGACCGACGAAGAACTGGCCGTAGCTGCGACCCGTGCGCGGATCTTCGCCCGCGTAGCACCCGAGCACAAGCTCAGACTCGTACGCGCACTGCAAAGCCAGAACGAAATCGTGGCGATGACGGGTGACGGCGTGAACGACGCGCCGGCGCTGAAGCAGTCGAACATCGGCGTCGCGATGGGTATCGCCGGCACGTCCGTCTCGAAAGAAGCGGCCGACATGGTCCTGGCCGACGACAACTTCGCCAGCATCGCGGCAGCCGTCGAGGAAGGGCGCCGCGTGTACGACAACCTCGTCAAGTCGCTCGCCTTCGTGCTCCCAACCAACATCGGCGAGGCGCTGATCATTCTCATCGCCGTGGCCTTCTTCCCCGTCGTCGGCGGCTCGATCCTGATGCCGATGCTTCCGGTGCAGATTCTGTGGATCAACCTGGTGGCGGCGGTCACGCTTGCGTTGCCGCTCGCGTTCGAGTCGATGGAGCCGGGTGTCATGCGGCGCCGGCCTCGCGATCCCGGAAGCTCTATCCTGAACCGCTTCGTCATGACCCGCACGCTCGGCGTCGCGATTCTGATGACGGCGGGCGCCATCATCCTGTTCTTTCACGAGTTCAGCATCCTGCTCGACCAGGGCAACTCGCGCGAGGTGGCGCTCGCGCACGCCCAGACGGCAGCCGTCACCACCGTCATCCTGTTCCAGATCTTCTATTTGCTGCAGTGCCGTTCACTGCGCGACTCCATGTTCAAGATCGGGCTCTTTTCGAATCCGTCCGTCTACGTGGGCATCGTGCTCCTCATTCTGCTGCAGCTCGCGTTCGTCTACGTGCCGTTCATGAACACGCTCTTCAGTTCGGCACCGCTCACGCCTGAGGCCTGGCTCAAAGCCACACTCGCCGGGATGATCGTGCTGCCGGTGATCAGCCTGGAGAAATGGCTCCGGCGGCGTCACAGCGACCGCGTGCATGCCGTCGCCGTGGATACCTTCGCCCGGCGGGAGCTGGGGTAGCAGAGGTGCTGCCGCGTCAAGACGGGGTTTGGTCTGGGGAAGAACCGGGTGCGGCCTCGCCCCGGTTCAC
>CBFGYX010000584.1:0-1509 GCA_965653075.1 uncultured bacterium | reverse complement strand
GAATGGCCTTTCGATGGACCGAGGCCGACGGCATAGTTGACTTGCCGCCACTTTACACGGATGACTACTCGTCGACTGCGTCGGACGTGTCTGATGATGGCTCGGTGGTGGTTGGAAGGGCCAGCGGCCCGCGAGGCTCGGTTCCCGTCCGATGGACAGTCGGAGGCGGCATCGAGACGTTCGACCGGATCGACAACTTCGACGGTAATCCGTTGAGCGCAACCGTGTCGGCTGTATCAGGCGACGGATTAGTCGCCGTGGGCGATGCCGGCGTCCACGCGGGTTACAGTGCCCAGGCCGCAATCTGGCATGGCACGAGCATCTCGCTCCTCGGTACGCTGCATGAGGACCAGAACGACCCGTGGTCCTGGGCTCTCGACGTTTCTTTCGACGGCTCGGTGGTGACCGGCGTCTCAGGCTACTACGGTGCTGATTCAACCCGGGCCTTCCGGTGGACAGAGGCTACAGGGATGGGCGATCTCGGCACGTGCGGCGGCATCACCGCCGACGGAACCGGCCGTGCCCTGCGCGAGGACGGCTCGCCCATCGAAGGACTCTACGCCGTGGGCAACGCCGCCGCCAACGCGTTCGGCACGTTCTATCCGGGCCCGGGCGCCACCATCGGCCAGGGCGTCGTCTTCTCCTACCTTGCCGCGCTCGACGCCGCGAAACGCCTCCGCAACGGGAAGGAGGTACAGGCTGCTCAATAGCCTGTCCACTACTCAGTCGGATCCCGAGAACCTCAATCGAGCTCACCTGAGGCCGATTGATGTCGGGTGCGCGACATGGTGGATGCCACGCAATAGGCTTATGTTCGCACGCCTGGCGACCGACTTTCACCAATCTATCTGACGTATGTCTTCAACATCTAACGCCTTCATCGCAGAACTCGTCCAGGAGGCCGCATCCACACGCCGGCTCCTCGAACGGATTCCCGAGGAGCGGCTTTCATGGCGACCGCATTCGAAGTCGATGTCGCTTGGGGAGCTGGGGATGCACCTCGCCGGCGTGGCGCGTGGCATCGCAGAGTTCATTTCCGACGAAGACGCGGGGCTCCCTTCGGTCCCGATGGTCGAGGCGAAATCCGTTGGGGAGATCCTCGACCTGCTGGACGACAGCACGGCCTTCGCCCGCGAGCGGATCGCCGCATGGGGTGATGAGGAGCTTGCGACGGAAGTTCGGATGACGGCCGGCGGCGAAACCCTGCAGGCGATGCCTCGCGCGGCCTGGATCCGTACGCTGATGCTGAACCACTCGTATCACCACCGCGGACAGCTCACCGTCTACCTGCGCCTCCTCGACGTGCCGCTTCCGCCCACCTACGGCCCGACGGCTGATCCCACCACGCCGTGATCGCTACGGCCTGTTTCGCTTTGTTATGCAGCTCGCTCGCTATAGCGGCACACCGGGTCTCGATCAGCCGAGAGGATGAATGACGCAGGCATAATGAGGTCGGGATCTGGATTCATACCCGCCGGTGGCATCACCGGAGCGCGTGACGCACGCGCC
>CBFGYX010000583.1:0-1513 GCA_965653075.1 uncultured bacterium | reverse complement strand
GCCAACGCCGTCGGTACACAGGTCAGCGCAAAGACAAAAACGGAGAGCGTGTGGACGAAGCACCGGCCATCGCCGTCCCGGCCTACATTTTGTGAACCCCGGCGAGGCCGAACCCGGTTTCCCCAAAAAACAGTTATTGGTGGCTGGTTTTTGGTTTGTGTGTTCGGTGACAATCGTATGAGCGTGGACCACGCTTCTACCGCGCCGGGGGCAGGCCTGGTTCAGGATCAGTGTAACTGTTATCCTCGGATTCAATTCCACATGCCGGGTCCAACCAGAATTTGGATGACGGCGCCGAGATGCATCGATTTTTGTACCTGACTTGAGTCCCATGCTTCGCCGAACGATTACGCTCTCCGTTTTTGTCTTCGCGCTGACCTGTGTACCGACGGCGTTGGCGCAGCCCGCCGAGTTGGAGGGCATCGACACGTACATCGAGGAGGGGATGGCCACGTGGTCGATCCCGGGCCTCGCCATCGCAGTCGTCCACAACGAGGAGGTGGTTCTCGCACGAGGTTACGGCGTGCAGAAGCTCGGCGAACCGCGGCGCGTGGATGAACACACGCTCTTTGGCGTGGCCTCGACCACAAAGGCAATGACCGCCGCCGCTCTCGCGATCCTTGTCGACGAAGGTTTGATCTCGTGGGATGACCGCGTGGTCGATCACCTGCCGGAGTTCCGGCTCTCCGACCCGTGGGTGACGTCGCAGGTCACGATCCGGGATCTGCTGTCGCACCGCGTCGGCGTGGGCCGCATCACCGGCAACCGCATCCAGTTCATGACGCACGAGCCGCGCGCGGAGATCATGCACCGGATGCGGTATCATGATTTTGAACAGCCCTTCCGCCGAGGCTACGTCTATTCAAACGTGATGTACATGGTGGCGGGCGAGATCGTCCCGGCCGTCACCGGCATGTCGTGGGATGACTTCCTGATGGAGCGGATCTTCAGGCCGCTCGGCATGCAGCGCTCGAACACCAGCATCACAATGATCGAGGAGGGCGACAACGCAGCGTGGCCACATCAGGAGATCGACGGGCGCGTGGTGCCGATCCCGCGCCGCAACTTCGACAACGTCGGGCCATCGGCATCAGTCAACACCAGCGCCCGCGAGATGGCAGAGTGGATGCGGCTTCAGCTTGGTGAGCCCGGCGTGCACAACGGCAGCCGCCTCATCAGCCATGAGCAGATGGCGGAGATGCACCAGGCGCAGAACGTCTCGCGCGTCGCCGATCCGATCACGGGTAGCCTGGCATCATACGGACTTGGGTGGAGCCTGCGCGAGTATCGGGGGCGGCGGGTCGCCCAGCATGGCGGCGCGACCGACGGCATGAACACGAACCTCGTTCTGGTCCCGGGTGAGAACCTCGGCGTGGTCGTGATGACCAATACCTTCAACAACTTTACCGCCGCCCTCGCCAATGAAATAATCGACCGGATGCTGGGCGTCGAGGAGCGGACGGACTGGGCGGGGACGATCCGCGCCAACTACGAACGTGTCTATGATCAGGCC
>CBFGYX010000582.1:0-1524 GCA_965653075.1 uncultured bacterium | reverse complement strand
GCGTTTACATGAGTCCGATCGACTACGTTGTTCTGATCGGCACCATTGTCGGCATTGCCGCATACGGCGTGTGGCGTACGCGCCGCACCGAGAGCCTCGATACTTACCTGAAAGGCGACCGCGACACGCGCTGGGGCACCATCGGCCTCTCGGTCATGGCCACGCAGGCCAGCGCCATCACCTTTCTCTCGATGCCGGGCCAGGCGTATGAGAACGGTATCGCGTTCGTCCAGAATTACTTCGGGCTGCCGCTTGCGCTCATCATTGTCGCCGCAGTCTTCGTGCCGATGTACCGCAGGCTCGGCGTCTATACGGCGTACGAATACCTCGGCCACCGCTTCGACGCCAAGACGCGGCTGCTCGGCGCCGGGCTCTTTCTGCTGCAGCGCGGCTTCGCAGCAGGCATTACGATTTATGCACCGGCGATTGTGATCTCGACTGTGCTTGTCTGGCCGCTCGACCTAACGATCATCCTCAGCGGCCTCATCGTCGTCGCCTACACCGTTACGGGCGGTGCGAGAGCCGTCAACATTACGCAGAAGTGGCAGATGGGCGTGATCATGGGCGGGATGATCACGGCGTTCTTCGTCCTGATCGCCCGCATGCCGGATGGGCTCGGGATGGGTGACATGCTGCACGTGGCCGGCGGGTTCGGAAAGCTCCAGGCCGTCGATTTCTCGCTGGACCTCGACAAACGATATACCGTCTGGTCGGGCATCTTCGGCGGACTTTTTCTGTCACTTTCCTACTTCGGCACCGACCAGTCGCAGGTGCAGCGATACCTGACCGGCACATCGGTCCGCGAGAGCCGGCTCGGCCTCATGTTCAACGCCGTGCTGAAGATCCCGATGCAGTTCTTCATCCTTGTGCTCGGCGCGCTCGTCTTCGTCTTCTATCAGTTCGAGCAACCTCCGCTCTATTTCAACCAGACCGTGATGGAGGCGCACTCGACGGGTGAGGTCGGGGCCGAGCTCAGCCGGCTGCAGGCCGAGCAGACCGCGCTGCATCAGGAGAAGTCGGCCGCGATTCTCGACTGGGTCGAGGCGCGGAGGGATGGAGCAGGTGAGGTCGAGTCGGCGGCGCGCGAGCGCATGCTTGAAATGCACGCGCTGAACGAGTCGCTCCGCGATCAAACCCGCGAGGTGCTGATCATCGCCGATCCGCGCGTACCTGTGGTGGATTCCGACTATGTGTTCATCACGTTTGTGCTGAATTATCTGCCTGTCGGACTCGTTGGATTATTGCTCGCCGTCATCTTCGCGGCGGCGCTCTCGTCGACGGCGGCCGAGCTGAATGCGCTTGGATCAACGACGCTTGTTGACATCTACGGTCACCTTCGTCCTCATGACGTCACCGATGGAAAGCGCGTGGCGTTATCCCGATGGTTCACGATGATGTGGGGAATGATCGCGATAGGGTTTGCGCTATTTGCAAACCTGGTCGAGAACCTGATCGAGGCCATCAATATCCTCGGATCCGTGTTTTACGGCGTCGTGCTGGGGATTTTCCTGGTCGCCTTTTTCC
>CBFGYX010000581.1:0-1525 GCA_965653075.1 uncultured bacterium | reverse complement strand
TCATTAACCGCGCGGTCACGAGCCTCGCCGTCGAGCCAGGAAACGAAGACGGTACCATCGGGCGCAACTGCTATGTCGTGGAAATGCCTGCTCGTGGGGAAACCGGCGTCTTCGACCACAGAGACGGCGTCACCAAACGTCTCTCCTCCATCGGTCGATCGCGCAAGGCGAAGCTCGGCAGCGGGGAACCGTCGCCCTTCCACATGCGCCTGCCGTACCCAGGCCACGTAAATAATTCCATCCGGAGTGGCTGCAACCTGAGCGGGCGCCTGGTTGTGTATGGCGACCTCACCCTGGATATGATTGACGCGCACGGGCTCGCCAGCGCCCCCATCCCCCCTTAATCTGACCAGATACGCATCAGCAGCGCCGTCGGAACGTGAGGTGAATGCAATCAGCACGGTGCCGTCGGCCATTGTGGCAACCGTCGGATTTGCTGCAAGTGTGTCGCGGATGAGCACATCACGAACGTCGTTGTCCCACGGGTCATCCGTCGGCGCCGAACATCCCGCCAGAATAAGAGCGGAAATGACGACGAGTATCGATCCATAGCGCGAGCATGTTTTCATCGAAATCACTGTCTTGAGAGATTATAGCCGAGACCCAAGCTCAGGCTGCGTGGAGCCCCCGGGTGATACTGTTGGCGGCCCCATCCCATCGTCGCGATCGTGGCGTGCAGCTCGTCGGTGACGTTGCGCGCGTTGATCCAGATCTCGACGCCGTGCGTGGTGTAACCAGCGCGCAGGTGGAGGAGGTCGTAGCCGGAGTATCGCGCGGTGTTCTGCGGATCCATGAAGTACGGCGAGATGTGCTCCCACTCAACGCCCAGACGGAGTCCCGGAGCGAACGGCGGCCGGAAGAATGCACCGGCGTTGGCCATCCACCCCGGCGCGGCATCCATCGAATTACCGTCCATCGTAATGCCGCCGTCCTCGTAGGACACGAACTGATGTCGGGCGTTGGAGCCGGTAAGCTGAATATCGAGCCACGAGGTCGGCGCGAACGTGAGTGCGTATTCGACGCCCATGTGTCGGGTCTTGCCGGCGTTGCGGTTCTCAGACGAGCCGTCGGCAAGGCGCACGGTGATGATCTCATCCGTGCCGTCCATCCGGTACAGGCTCACATCCGTCATCAGTCTGCCGTTCAGGAATGCTGCCCATCCACCGAGTTCATAGCTGTGGAACGACGCCGGCCTGAGCGATGGCACCCGTACACCGCGGTAGAGCTCGCTGATCTCCGGCGGCACGAAACCCTGGCTGTAGTTCGCGTAGAGTCCGCGCGCATTACCGGCATCGAAGGTCATTCCCAGGCGCGGGCTCAGCCGCACGAAGCGATCGTCATTGTCGGGCGCACCCGAGTGGGCCGACGGTGGCAGATTGTTGCGATAGCGGTACAGAACATCGTCGAGGCGGAGGGAGCCAACGACGCGGATTCGTACGATCGGCTCGATCTCGAACTGCGCATAAGCGGCGCGGCTGGCGAGGTCGACTTCGTAATCAGTCAGCACCGAATCGCGCCGGACGTA
>CBFGYX010000580.1:0-1526 GCA_965653075.1 uncultured bacterium | reverse complement strand
CAGCGCGCTCCTGCCGGCCGTAGCTGCCGTGCACATGGTCGTGTACTGCAGCGATGAGGCGATGGAAGAACTCCCGGCGGTGCCCCCCTGTCATCCACAGGAGGAGGACGTTGCCGATGCGCCTGCAGAAATCAACTGCTGCCCGTCGGATGCAGCGTTTGAGCCGATACCGGTACCGAGGGCTCAGCAGGAGGTCCAGCAGGTGCTCATCGCCGCCGAGCACCCGCCACTGGTTCTCGACCCCCGCCCGACTCACGTTCCGGTGGCCGATCTGCCGGAGCAGGTCCTGCTCGGCCTCCCGGATGTGGGCCTACCCGTCTTAAATGCGTCGTTGCTGATTTAGAAACCCGACGAAGTCACTCGTGACGCTCGTCATGCGCCGGTAGGCGCTTTCCAGGTTTGAATCAGCAAACGCACAATGAACAGGTCTATCCGGGTCGCTCTGTGGAGCGCCCTTCTCTGCGTCGCATGTAGTTATTCCGCGCAGGGGCAGGTTCTGCATACCGAATCGCAAGTCGTCGAGGCCATTCGGTCAAACAATCTCCTCGTCGAGGCAGGCCGAACCCGGGCTGCCGCCGAGGCCGAACGTCCCGGGCAGGTCCGCCGGCCGTTTCCAATGGCCGAGGTCATGTTCATGCCCTCGATGATTGCCGACGGTTCGGCAGGTGTCGGGGTGATGTTCTCGCAGGCCCTCCCGTGGTCGAGCGGACTGAAAGCCGAGCGTGCCGCCCGTACGGCGATGGCCGCTGCGGCCAACTACGAATCCCAGGTGATCGAGCAGGATCTGATACGCCAGGGACGCGAGTCCTACGCCGAGCTATGGGGGATTTACGAGCGGCGCGCACGCATCGACTCGTTCCTGACGTCGCTGGAGATCTACCAGGAGTCGGCGCTCGCCCAGATACAGACCGGGCGCGGCGCGCAGCAATCGGTGCTGATGCTGCGAGTGGAGGCGGAGAGGCTGGAGCAGCAGCTCGCCGCCATCGACGAGGAAGTGAGCGAATTGCAGGCGCTCATCGCCGTGCTCATGGGCGGAACGATCCGGATCGGCCCCGGAGACCGGTTAGCCGAGCCGACATCGATCCTCACACGCGAGTCGCGGGGAACGGACGAACACCCTGCCCTCCTCGCCGCCGATGCGATGCGCGAGGCCGCCCGCGAAGAGATACGCAGCAACCGGACGAGGCTCCGACCGAAATTGTCGCTCGGCGCAGCCGTCTACCCCGCCGGCTCCGGGCCGGACATGACCGAGTATGTCGTGCCGTCGGTCGGCGTCTCCCTGCCGCTGTGGACCGGCGGCATCCGCGCGCAGATCCGCGAGGCAGAACTCCGGGAGCAACAACGCGCCATCGAGGCCGAGCACCTCCAGCTCTCGCTGTCGGCCGAGTGGACGGATCTCCTCTCCCAGCTCGAGCGCGTGCAGCAGCGCATCGATCGATTCGAGTCGCACCTGCTGCCCCTTGCCCATCAGTCGCTCGAAAATGCGCTGCTCGGCTATCGAACGGGCTCGCGCATGCTGATCGAAC
>CBFGYX010000579.1:0-1527 GCA_965653075.1 uncultured bacterium | reverse complement strand
GATCGTTGTCGTTGTTGTGCGGCGCAGCCGTGCCGTTACAGCCAACGATCAATAGTGCAGCGGTAAGGAGGAGGGTGAGCACTCGCGGCGAGGTCATCGTGTGCGCTTAGCTTGATCTTCAGAATGACGGAGCGCGATCTTCACGCCGATGCGGCGGTTGCGTTCCTCATCTGAGTCGCGGCGATGATGACATTCGGCTGTTTGACAGGCCATTCGACGGCGCGAGCGAACGGGATGGGGGTTCGCTCGCTATGCCGTCATCCGGGAAAGCCGAAACCGGATTTTACAAGATGCTGTGCGCCTGAGCTGCCGTCAGTTCAAGCAAAGTCGGTAGCTGGTGGCTACGTCAGCCGGAGCAAGTTCGGACGAATACCCGGCGAGGGACGCAACGGGCTCTACCTCATGAACCAGCCGGCGAGCAGCGGAATACTCCACCGCGCGATCTGTCGTGAGCTCGTGTAGCTCGCGCCTGGCAGCTTTCGACTGGATCCGGAACGCGAGCGACACACCGATGACAGGTGCAATCCAAAGTGCGAAAATGACAACTTCGAGGGTGCCCATGACGCGCCACGGCTATGACTTGAAACGCTCGTTGATAAGCGTATCGGCCACTGCGCCGCGGACTTAAGCGGCGATGAGCTTTTAGCTTGCTTTTTCTGTGGGGAGTTGCTCTTCAGGCTCAGGAGGCTGTTCGATTGGCCTCCAGCCGTGCCGAGGACAGAGTCATACCGTCAAACACCGGGGACGGCTGTACTCAACGAGCGTTATGCGGCGCGAGGCAGCGCCGTCTCGGAGACGGGGCGTACGGGATGTGCAGGCGCGGCGCCCGTCGTGGACATCCCAAAGAGTTGGAGACTCCACTGCGTGGCCGGACCTATGGTGAGCGCGAAAATAATCGTACCGATACCCACCACGCCTCCCATTGCCCATCCAATGCCCAGTACGGCAATCTCAAGACCCGTACGGACGCGCCCGACGCTGAAGCCCGTTCGTTGGCTGATGCCGATCATGAGTCCGTCGCGCGGACCCTTTCCGAGTCCGGCGCCGATGTACATGCCCGTGGAGAACCCCGTGAGCAGGACGCCGGCGGCAAACATTACGACGGCTGTAAACCAGGATCCAGCCGGTGGCAGAAGCTGCAGCATGACATCGGCGAAGACGCCGATGAGGATCATGTTGGCGATCGTGCCGGGGCCGGGGCGGACGTTGATGAGGTAGGTGGCGGCGACGATGACGACGCCCACGAGAATGATGGCCACGCCGACGCTCATCCCTGTCAGTCGATGCAAGCCATAGTGAAAGGCATCCCAGGGGCCGAGGCCGAGGCCGCTCTGAATCATAAGTGCGACGGCGAGACCGAAAAGCACAATACCTCCCGTCAACTGAACCCAGCGCGACCACGCCGGGCGGCGCACTTCGGGAGATGCAGAACGTTGTATCCGTAGTCTGAGAGAAGACATTTTTTTCAACCGCAATCGATATGCAGGAGCTACATGCCCCATAAACAATTGGCCACCAACGATTGTC
>CBFGYX010000578.1:0-1531 GCA_965653075.1 uncultured bacterium | reverse complement strand
GAAGGATACGTGATCAGGGTTTGCGGGCGGATGAAGCGTCAGCATCCCGTCGAATTCCGCAAGTGCGATGGAGTGATGCGTGATCTGCGGTGGTATGTGTTGCTGCCGAAGCCAACGTTCCGATGTCGGCGTAGGATCGAAGGTGTGTATTGTAAGGTTGAAATGTTCGGCGAGTGCGACTTCGAAGGAAATATCTGTTCCGACGCCAGCGCTGTAGACTACCGCGGAATCATTTAATGCCATCGGATACAGGACCCATCCGCCGGCTCCTTCGGCATTGCCGAACTTCTGCGTCGGCAACCTTACGTCGCGTCGTGAAAAAACCTCACGGCCGACCGCCGCACGTCCAAGATGCACAAGACGTCTCGCCGCTGACGTGAGTACATCTGTAACCATACTAATCATGTAGTGTGATCCGCGACTTTCAAATATCGGTCGAAATGGGCAAGATGTAGGGCGACTGGCTGGTCTCGTTCGTTTATTCGAGTGCAGCGGCCGCTATTTGTCGATAATATCATGCGTATCCTCATCCACGACTTCGCCGGTCATCCGTTCCAGATTCAGCTGAGCCGCGAACTGGCTGCGCGCGGGCACGAGGTGCTTCACCTTTACTGCGCGTCCCTCTCAACCACGCCGCAGGGCAGCCTCACCCGGCGCGCAACCGACCCGGCGTCTTTTCAGGTCCGAGGCGTTGCGCTTGATGAGCCGCTGCATAAAGATAGATTTTTTAAGCGATGGCAGCAGGAACGTGAATACGGGCAGCGGGCTGTAGCCGTAATGCGTGAATTCCGGCCGGATGCCGTGGTGTCTGGCAACACGCCGCTCGACGCGCAGCGGATGCTGATCACGGAAGCCCGTGCTCTCTCGGCCCGGTTCGTCTTCTGGGTGCAGGATGTCATCGGTGTCGCGACCAAACGCATTTTGTCGGGAAAGAGCCGTCTCGTGGCCGCTACCGTAGGTTCATATTATGAACGGCTCGAGCGAAGACTACTGTCCTTCAGTGATGCCCTTGTAGTGATTACTGAAGATTTTCGGCCCCTGTTTAACTCGTGGGGCGTTGCGACCGAGACGCATGTCATTGAGAACTGGGCTCCTCTTGATGAACTGCCTGCTGTCGCCAAGGACAATGACTGGGCGCGGCGTCACGGCCTTGCCGATAAGCGTACGCTGGTGTACACCGGTACGCTCGGAATGAAGCACAACCCACAGTTACTCCTCGATCTTGCGGTGTCGTTTCGAGACGAGCCCGACGTTCGCGTTGTGGTCACCTCGCAAGGCGCAGGCGCGGAATGGCTGCGGAGCCGCCGCACCGAGCTGGGGCTGGATAATCTGATTATAATGGGTTTCCAACCTTTCGAGGACGTGCCGAGTGTCATGGGTGCGGCCGACGTTCTCATTGCTGTTCTCGAGCCCGATGCGGGCGTCTTCTCGGTTCCATCGAAGGTGCTCTCTTACCTCACCGCTGCGAGGCCGTTGCTGCTGGCTGTCCCCCAGGAAAATCTCGCGTCGAAGATTGTGCGGGATGCGGGTG
>CBFGYX010000577.1:0-1534 GCA_965653075.1 uncultured bacterium | reverse complement strand
TGCGCCGACCGGGACCAGGACATCGGTAGAGCGAAAGTGATGTCCGACGGTTCGTACCTCCTGTGTTACCGCAGGCAGGTTGGGGAGGTCACCGTCCTTACTCCAGTGTGACTTCCGCGCGAGGGCGGCAAACGCGCCGCGGCCGGCAGGTGAGCCGCCGGGAGCGAGAAGTAAACTCAGAGCCAACTCATGCGACAGCGCATGATCCTCCATCAGGTATCGTGCCGACCGGTACTCATAACGACCGGCGTGTTCGGATACGAGAACCGAGAACGGGACGCGGAAAAGAGGGCCGTCTGGCACTACGACGATTCGGTCTCCATTCTCTACAAACCGGTGCACCGGTTTAAAAAGCAGATCATAGAGAGTCTTCAGTCGGCTCAAGTCCATGGAGCCCAAGGAGATCGATCCTCTACCCGGCTTGTCTGAAACAGGGATAACCTGTGATACCGCTTCTGCCAGCGCATCATGCCCGACGTCGATCCGCACGGCCGCTACCGTATCAGGCGTGACAACGATGGCGTAGCTATAGTTGATGGGATTCAACCAGCTTGCATCCCAGACCACATAAGACAGAGCGACTTTGTTCTCGGCACGCAAAAACCGTTGAATCGCGTCAAGGTCATAGGCCAGCTCATCCCCGGACGGCTCGACGACGCGCGTCAGCTCAACAAGCAATGATGCCTCTCGCGACCGTGCGTTATGATACGCGCCGTCGTTGCTGTCTATACTTGCCAGCTCTGATCGCACGTTCTCAAGCATAGCCACGAGTGAATCGACCCGCGTACCCGCACGCTCGGGCCCGGCCTGGATCCGCAAGTGGCGCAAGTACCGTGTTCGGAACTCTTCTGTGAGCGCAAGCGATTCGTGGACAAGGCCTTCCTCGAGCTTCAGCAAAGCCAGAAGCCGCAAGGGCTCGTGATGCCTCGACGCCGCGAGAGCGGTCTCCGTGTATCCGTCGGCGGCGGCATGAAGACCGAAGATCTCACTCGAACGCCGCAGCCATTCCTTGGCGAACTCGATGTCTCCACGTGCCCAGTACATCTCCCCCAGATCTGAGGCCGACCGGGCTTGTAGTTCATACTCACCGAGTTCACCGGCCCGTCGGATCGCTTCTTCGAGCCGGCCTACGGCCAGGTCGTGCATACCCAGGCGCCACTCGAAGTAAGCCAGCGTCCGCAGGCCGACCATCTCCTCACGCGAATTCTGATCCTGAAGATGCCGCCTGAAATAGAGAAGCGCCTCCTCGTATGTTTCAGGTGTAAAGTCGACGCTGCTGATGAGGGCGAAGTAGGAGAGCGTCGCCATATTGCGTCGCTGGTGCAGTCCTGCGGCGTCGTACCAGTCGATACTTTCTCGGACACGCGTGAGCGCTACCTCCGCCCTTTCAGGATCTTTGACACTGAAATAGGCGAGCGCGTCGGCGAGGCGCTGGCCGACTTCTGCCCGCACGAAATCAGCTCGATCGAAATCGAAGCGTTCGATCACGCGGTCCACCTCGCCGAGGTGGTGAAAGACATCCCCTTCGAGGTTC
>CBFGYX010000576.1:0-1537 GCA_965653075.1 uncultured bacterium | reverse complement strand
AAGTGCTGCCTGCCAGCACGGTGCTGATGGCCTGCTTCAAGCCTTCATGGGCATCGGAGATCACGAGGCGGACGCCCTTCAAGCCCCGCTTCACGAGGCTCCGGAGAAAGGCGGTCCAGAAGGCCCGGTCCTCCGAGGGCCCGACGTCGATCCCGAGCACTTGGCGGTCGCCCTCGGTGGTCACGCCGACCGCGACGACGGTCGCCTGACTGAGTACCCGTCCGTCGACGCGCACCTTGTGATACGTCGCATCGACCCAGAGATACCGATGCTCCCCGGTGAGCGGGCGGGTACGGAACGCCGCCACGGCGGTATCGAGCTCGCCACAGATGCGCGACACCTCGGATTTCGAGATCCCGTCCAAGCCGAGCGCTTTCATCAGGTCGTCGACCTTCCGCGTCGAGACGCCGTGCACGTAGGCTTCTTGAACGACGGCGAGCAGCGCGTGCTCGGCCCGCCGGCGCGGCTGCAGGAGGGAGGGAAAGTACGAGCCGGGCGTGACCCGCGGGATCGCCAGCTCGATGGTCCCGACCCGCGTATCCCACGTCCGCGTCCGACTGCCGTTGCGATACGCCGTCCGCTCGCCCGTGCGCTCGTGCCGCTCGGCCCCAATCAGGCCGGCGACCTCCGTTTCCATCAGCGCCTGCGACAGCACGCGGATGCCCTCGCGCAGGACATCCCCGTCCTGCTCCTCGAGGAGCTTGCCAACAAACGCAGACAGATCCATTCTGGGCTTCGCCATCGCGTCAACACCTCCGTGTGTCCTTCTCCGGCCAGAGAGAACTCACGGAAAGATGCGCGATGGCGGCTCTTGCTGTCTACGCCGCTCCTGCTATTGAATTTCCACCACGTGCTGGGACTCTAACTGGTTTCGGGTTTCCGTCCCACAACGCCAGTCACGCTTTTGACTGTATCCCTCGTGATCTTCTCGCCTCCACTCGCCCCTCGCGGCTGGCTCGGAGCGCCGCTTCTGCGGCAGGACCTCGCACGGTCCGAAACCTGCCGATTGCCGGCGATTGCCAAGCAGGCGAGAAGGCCTGGGGAGTTATGCTCCACGGACTGGCGTGCAACAAAGACATCGCGCGAAACCCCCGTCCCGTGGTCGATCGATATCGGAGTCTACAAATCTAAGCCAATCTCATCCGTGGCGGCATCGCGGCGCACCCTTTTCACCGGTGGATTCTTGCTGATAGTGCTGGCCATGTCCGTGGCGGGCTACTTCGTCCTTCGGGCGGTGAACCGGGCACTGCGCTTAGCGCGTCTGCAGTCCAAGTTCGTCGCTGCACTATCGCAGGAAATACGCACGTCGCTGATGACCATGTGCCACCTGACCGAGTTCCTCGAACATCGCAACGCTCCACCCGAGCGCCGTTCGGAATGCTACCCTGCACTCCGGAATGAGAGCCGCCGGCTTCATACGATTGTGGAGAATCTGCTCGATTTCGACCGCACGGACTCGCCGAGCTAGATGGGCGCCGTTCTCTCGCTCGGTCTCGAACTGCGGCGAGGTCGGCTCCTGGGCTGCGTTACGAACGAC
>CBFGYX010000575.1:0-1537 GCA_965653075.1 uncultured bacterium | reverse complement strand
GGGTCCGCCTTGGCGGCCGTGATCCGCGCATCGGCCCTGGCATCGGTGTAGTAGAGGTTCGTGCCTTCGGTGAGGTCGGTGGTGGTCGCTGCACTCGTACCGCTGATGCGGCCCTTGGCGTCACGCGTGATCTTGAGCAACGCGGCGCCGGCGCCGGAGTCGGTGAGGTCGGCGAGGTCGAAGGTGTACGTGTCGTCACCGTTGTCGACCGCGGCGAAGTTGTTGGAGATCAGGTTCCAACCGCGGCCCGCCGTGGCGTCCAGTACGCCGTAAAACGACATGACCGGCGGCGTCTCGATGTCGCCTTTCAGCCAGACGTAGACGTCGCTGTCCAGCGTCCCGCCGCCGCCGATCGAATAGCGCCCGGCCACGGTGGTGGACTTATCGGCCTTGGCGTCGAGTTCGGCGCTGATGTCCGGCAGGTTGTCCGGGTCGCCGCCGAGCGATGCGACGATCTTTGCCAGCGTCGCGACCGCCTGACTGAGTCCGTCGATCTGCCCCTGAACGCGATTCACCAGCGCGCGGAAGAAGTCGTAGAACGCGCGCGTCGGCCGGCCGGCTGCATCGGTAACGGGCGATTGCGCCTTCGGCAGGATGTTGTTGTCGGCCATGTCAGGCCACCGCGACGCCGATCGCTACCCAGTCGAACGGCACGTCGCTGATGATGTTCGCGTCATGATCGGAGCCTCCCTGGTGCGCGTTGACCTGCGCAATGGCCGTGAACGCGTGGGCCGACTTGTTGACCACGGAGGCGGCCGGGATGAAGCCGACCGACGTGACGCCACTGGTCTTAAACGACAGCAGCACGGCCAGCGTCGACGAGAAGGCGGTCGGGAACGTGATGTCCTTCGTCGCGGTGTTGGTACCGCTGGCGGTGATCGTGTCCGAGCCGGTTTGCACGAGGATCTGGCCGACCTGGAAACTCGTGCCGGAAGAGATAGCTCCGGGCAGCTCGTCCCATGCCATGTCGGTGCCGTCGTTGGTCAGCCACTTGCCGGCGACGAGTGCGGGAATGCCGGAGCTGGCCGGGTTCTGCCAGAACGGCGTTTCGCCATCGTTCGTCAGCACCTTGCCGCTCTGCCCGGTGACTTCCGGCACCTGCGATACGTCGCGCCATGCCAGTGACTCGCCATCGGTGAACAGGGCGCGGCCTTCGTTCCCGGCCAGGGTCGGGAGGTCCGCGGGGCCTTGCACGTCATCGCGCGTCCACAGCGTGGCCCCGCTGGCATCCTTGAGCACGACGCGATAGCTGCCGGACATCCAGATATCGGCGTTCGGCCGGCCACTGGCGTCCAGGATCACCGGATTGGTATTCTCGGCCGACAGGTCCGGACCGGCATACGTGGCCCGGGGGTTCGATGTGCCGGAGTCGTAGAAGTACAGGTTCCCGCCCGCCAGCACCTTCACGGCGTCGGAAAGCAAGTACTGCTCGACAGGAGTAACGTACCGGAAGGCCATGCGGCCTATCGTCGGGAGGGGGTTGGGTTATGTCATCCCATGAACGGAGTTCACGATGAAGCGTTAAACAGTTTTCGCG
>CBFGYX010000574.1:0-1538 GCA_965653075.1 uncultured bacterium | reverse complement strand
GACGAATCGTCCCGACGCCGGCGTGATATGAGCATCAGGTTGCCCCCAATGAGCGGTCCGGTGGCCTCGCCCGATGACATCGCCTCGAGCATCTCACCGCCGGGTCCGATCACATCGCCCGCCGCGGCTCCGCGCGCGAGATCCCAGAAAAGCTGCTCACTCGGGCCGTGCGGCTCGCCCCATTCCACCGCGATCATCGGACCCGAAAGCGACGGCACGCCCGACTTCGTCAGCAATGCCAGTTGCAGCGCCGTGATGTCGCTGTATCCGACGAGCAGCTTCGGATGCCGCCTCGCGGCTTCGTAATCGATCTGGGGAAGGATGCGCAACGTGCCGTAGCCACCGCGGACGGCGATGATGGCGGCCACGTCATCCCTCCTCAAAAAATGATTCAGGTCGTCGGCACGACGTGCGTCCGATCCGGCAAGATATCCGTACCGCTCGAACGGTGCGTCGGGGAGGAGCACCTCGTAACCGCGCGCTCGCAGCGTGCTCACGCCGAGCTCGATGGTGTCGAGCTCGATCGGAAGGCTGGCCGGCGCGACGACGGCGATTTTGTCACCCGGCCGGATCGGCCGGGGTCTGTTCAGCATCATGCCGTTGGTGCAGTGTCAGAGTTCTGATTTCGGCGGCGGCGTGTACTCGGGCATGGCCGGTGACTCCGGCGCCGCGGCTTTCTTCTTAGCCGCCTTGCGGGCACGATAAACACTCGGGACCGAAACCAGCACGCCGGTGATGACGCCGAGTGCAAACGTGATGAGCGTGACCAGTGCAACGGACCCTTGCATATCATAGGGGCCGATGGCAAGTCTGGTCATGTGCGGATTCTGAAGCGCAAAGACGACGGCCAGAATAGCAACCACCAGTGCAACGATTAGTGACGCACGCATATCCGATCAGATGATGTGATAAATGGAACGAACCGCCGAACTACCAACCCCCACCCTCCCCAAACAATCCCCATACCCCGGCAAGGTACGATCAGCAGCGTAGTACCGAAACCCGCGTCATCCACATCCCATCACGCAAACCATCGTGCGAGGATGCGAAGGTCGACGCGCTTGTCGATGCCCTTCCGACCTTCGAAAATCCGGCTCTGCGGCTCGAGCGACTCATCGCGCGCCGATTCCACCAGCTCCTCCAGCTTCGCCTGTTCATCGCCGGTGATCTGCTCGTGCCAGCGGCCGAGCTTCAGGAACGCATCCGGCCGATCGGCCTGCCGCCACGATACGTGGATGGCGAGCGGGCACCATACGGCATTTAGTATGACGCCGATCCGCTCCAGAGGCGGAAAGGGCAGGATGCCTTCCTCCGCCGGATGAAGCCTGCCCTCAGGGAACAGCACGAGCACCGTCGACGGGTTCTCCGCCATCATCGCTCGGGTCGAGCGGATGGTGCGGCTCCGTCGCGCGGCGTTGTTTTGTGGGAAGGGGAGAGCGCCGGCACCGCGGAAGAACGGGTAGCGGTCCCACTCCTGCATCCACGTCACGGCCGGACGCCTGAGAACGCGCTTCGCGAACAGCCAGGCAAGGTGGCCG
>CBFGYX010000573.1:0-1539 GCA_965653075.1 uncultured bacterium | reverse complement strand
GTCGTCGATCACCGTGATGGGGCCTTCCTGTTTGAGTTGGAGGCGATGCTCGACAGGTTCGATACGTTTCGCCGCATGCGCAAGCTGACGCAAACTCAGCCCCATCGCCCGGCCGACGGCCACGCCGAGGAGCACATTCAGCACATTGTGTTTGCCCAGGAGCGGCGTCGTAAACGACGCCTCCTCTCCCTCGTCGTCTCGCACTACGAAGGACGAACCATCGGGTCCATAGCGGATATCGTGGGCCGTGATGTCGGCCTCGTTGCCCTCTACCGAAACACGCCAGACGCGTCCTGAAGCCAGTTCGGCCATCGCGGCTACGCGTTCGTCATCGGCATTCAGGACCGCCATACCGCCGCGCTTCATGTGCCGAATGATCTCCGCCTTCTCATGAGCGATCGCATCGATCGTGCCCATGGTTTCCAGGTGCGCGACACCTACCGACGTCACCACGGCAATGTCCGGCCGCGCCAGATCGCATAGCTCGGCGATGTCGCCTGGATAGCGCATCCCCATCTCCAACACGAGCACCTGATGCTCCGGCTGAAGCTGGTTATTGACGACGATGCACACGCCCATCGGCGTGTTATATGACGACGGCGTGGCCAGCACGTTGTGTCGCTGACGAAGGAGTTCGGCGACGACAAATTTGGTGCTCGTCTTGCCGTACGAACCGGTGATGCCGACGATCTTCAGATCGCGACGGAGGCCGAGGCTCTGCCGCGCTTCCTCTTTAAAGCCTTCCTGGATTCTCGCTTCAACCGGCCGCATCAACCGCGCAGCGAGTGTGACCGTGCGCGGCGCGTAGAAATCCGCTGCCCAGAACCCCGCAAGGAAAAAGAGGACGCCGATCGGGGCGCCGAGCGAGATCCAGAGTCCCAGGCCGATCGAAACGGGCAGCACCGTGAGTACGGCCGCCGTCGTCAGCAGGCGCTGCAAGCGGGGCGTGTACGCAATCGGCTTCTTCTGCCGTTCTCGGCGATAAATGCGGGACGACGCAAATGCTACGGCCCACAGAAACAGTAACAGCCCGGCGAGCCACCGGCCTGCGCCCATCCAGAAAAAGAGAAGCGCCGCCGCGAGAAGCGAGAGCCCGATCGCATGTGACGTGCGAAAAATGAGACGCCCTCGGCGCGCGCGGATCCACGCTTTGTACTCGTTGATCTTATACCCTTCGAGCTGAAAGACGTGGAGGAAGTAGCTTAGCCGGCGCCATGCCCGCCATCCTGCGAATGCAGTCGCCAACAGTACCAGGAACACGATCATATATCTCCAGCCTCGGTGACACTTTCGGTCTCGGTGATATCGAGAAATTTGAGGGTGGCTGCAAGAAAAGTGTCGAAGTCGTCGAGGTATCCGTAATGACCTGCGTCTTCCAGTTGCACCACGCCTACGTCAGGAATTGCGCGCTGCATGATGTCAATCTGATGTCGGGTCACCGCTTCGTCCCTCGTGCCCCAGAAGAGCAGCACGGGCACGTCGATGGCCGAGAGCCGATCATCCACATAAAAATTGACCGTTCGCACGAACGTCTCCTGC
>CBFGYX010000572.1:0-1540 GCA_965653075.1 uncultured bacterium | reverse complement strand
TTTTTTGAGTTCGGGCACGTGTTCGCGCGTTCGAGCGCTGCCGACAATATCATCAGCGGCTATCGTGAGCGCGATCATCTATTGATTCTGGCGACCGGCCCTGTCGACGAAGTTACCTGGAACAGCAAGCCGCGGAACGCTGACTTCTACGATGCGAAGGGAATCGTTGACCTGATCGCTGAGGTGCTGGGGATTTCGGACGTCACCTATGAGGTCGGCACCGAAAACATTGGCATCAGCGATTCATACGTCCGCGTGATGGTGGGAGGTCAATGGATCGGATACGTTGGCATCCTGTCGCCGGCCATCGCCACCGAGTACGATCTCGATTCCGATGTCGTCTTTGCCGAGCTCGACTGGCGTTCGCTCACCGACGCAAGCACGCTTGAGCGGACGTTCAATGCCATCCCCCGCTATCCTACCTCAGTTCGCGACCTCGCCATCACCGTCGGGCGCGACCAGGCGGCGGGACTCCTGCTGGACGCCATCCGCGAATCGGCAGGACCATTGCTGCGGGATGTGACGCTGTTCGATTTATACGAAGGCGACCGAATTGCCGCCGACAAGCGGAGCTTGGCATTTTCACTTGTCTTTGGAGCAGATCGCACGCTCACCGATTCCGAAGTCGACGCCGCCGTCGAAGCCGTAAGCCGATCCCTGAAAGACCGTTACGGTGCTGACTTAAGGCGATAGTTTAATATATTGGCATCCCTTCCCGAGTAATTATATGAGGGAGGAAGCCGCATCTCGTACGAGAGGCCGTTGCGCGCCAGTAATTTCAGCGCCAACGCAGATGCGGAACACACGACGTACATCATCACTCGCAACAGCGGCGTACCGCTACGTGCGGACGCGCGCCATCAACATGCCGCAGCCGACAGATCGCAGCACACAGACCGGCGAGCCTGCCGGAGCAGCGCAGGCCGGCAATATCAACGACCTCCCATCGTGGCAAAGGCTGCGCGTGCGGATTCAGGAAGCCGTGCGCGGCCTTGAATCGCTGCGCGAGGAAAATGAATCCCTGCGCCGCAGGATCGCCGAGCTTGAACTGCACGTCGAGGCGACCTCCAAGCTTCCGGCAGCCCTGGCGTCGGACCGCGACCCTGAGGAACTGAAGCAGACGCTCGATTCTTTCATCGAAACCATCGACCGCTTCATACAGCGCCCCTGACGATGTCGCATACGCTGAGTGTTTCGATACTCGACCGTGAGTACCGCCTCCGCGTCAACCGCGAGGAAGACGCCGTGCTCACCGCTCGTATCGCTGAATACGTCGATCAGAAGATGCGTGCGTTCCGCCAGGCACACCCCGACCGCCCCGAAGCCACGACGGCCGTCATCACCGCTCTGGCCATCGCAGAGGATCTGTTTCTCGAGCGCGAACGGGTAGAACGCATGCTCGATTCCTTCGATCAGGAAGCAAGCCGAGTCGCCGACGACCTCGAAGAGGCCCTCGAATCGTCGGGACTCTTCGGTGGAATGTTCACGGAACAGGCCTGAGCGGCCGCCTATATAAGACCCTGCTTCGGCAAAAGAGGCC
>CBFGYX010000571.1:0-1545 GCA_965653075.1 uncultured bacterium | reverse complement strand
GATGGTCACGATGTGCCCGGTGCGGAACGAGCGCTCTCCGTCGTTGCCGGCGGCCGGCTCGATGCCGTAGACGTCCACGCCCGGCCGGATCGATGTCGCGGCGAGCGAGACACCCGAAAGAAGGCCGCCTCCTCCGAGGGGGACGAGGATCGAGGCCACGTCGGGCCACTCTTCCACGATCTCCATGCCTACCGTGCCGGCGCCGGCGATGATCCGCTCATCATCAAAAGGAGGGATCACGTTCGCGCCGGTGCGCGACGCGATCTCGCGCGCGACGTTGTCGCGTGTTGCCGCGGTGACTCCGGCGGTAACGACCTCCGCACCGTACGCTTTCGTCGCCTCCACCTTCGTGGCAACCGAGTTTTCCGGCATGACGATCGTCGCCTTCATGCCGAGGAGGCGGGCTGCGAGGGCGACGCCCTGGGCGTGGTTGCCGGAGGAGAAGGCCACGACCCCTCGAGCTCGCTCTTCGGGCGTCAGCTGGAGAAGGGCGTTCAGCGCGCCGCGGATCTTGAAAGAGCCGGCGCGCTGGAGGTTCTCGCACTTCAGACGGATCTCGATTCCGGCGCGCTCCGAAAGTGATCGGCTCGGCAGGAGAGGGGTCCGGTGGATGTGCGGGGCGATCCGTTGGGCGGCCGCGCGGATGTGCTCGATATCGACGGGGAGGGCGGCGGAGCCGCGGGGCATGCTTGGAGATGTCACCCGGCGTAGTATAAACTCCCGGAATACAAGTGGATCGGCGTCTGCCGCTTGCCGATTATTTGATTTTTTAAGGCCGGCGGAGTATCGTCGGCTGACGATAAAAGTCATACCAAGGTCATCTTCGGGTTGGAGGTTGGGGATATGTGGAGATGGGTTACCCGCGGCCTGGTTCACTCCTTACTGGCAGCGCTCACAGTGCCTGCGCTGCTCGCGCAGTTGCCCACCGGATTTGTTGGCGAGGTCGACCGGCCTGATCCAGGCGTAACTCAGTCCGGTATTGTCCTCGTCCGGGGATGGGCTTTCGACCCGATCCAGATTTCGCGGATCGAGCTCTACGTCGACGATCAGTTCCAGCACAACGCAACGATCAAGTTGCCGTACATCGACGTCGTCGAGGCTTATCCGCAGTGGCCCGGGCTTCATCACACCAATCCGGGCTTCCAGGCCGCCTTCATGGCGAGCCGGTTCAGCAACGGTCCTCATACCGTCGCTGTCCGCGTTCACATGGCTGACGGCCGGATCGAGGAAGTCGGGCGCAGAACGATCAACATCGACAACACGATCAACCAGCCGCCGTTCGGCTCGGTTGACCAGCCCGATGGCAGCGGCATCTACAACGGCACGGGAGTCTTCCCGGTCGTTGGATGGGCCGCGGATGCCGATGGCATCGCCCGCGTAGACGTGCAGATCGACGGCGCCAACATGGGCTCGGCGATGTACGGCGACGCGCGGCCCGACGTGGCATCCGCCTTTGCGGACTTACCGGCGGCGCTCTTCATCGGATTCATCGCGAACGTCGACACGACGCGCGTCCTCGACGGGATGCATGTCCTGACGATCACC
>CBFGYX010000570.1:0-1547 GCA_965653075.1 uncultured bacterium | reverse complement strand
GATCTGCTTTCGCTTACAGGTGCAACGAGTGTGGCGCTCGTCATCGGCCGAGACATCATAGTCCACGGAGATGCACCGCCGAGACTTTTCATCAACCGGCTGTCAGGCTGGCTCCGCGATCAGGTGCAGGAGGAAGTGTTTGTAGCCAATCGCCTCGAGGCACATTTTGCAGATGCGCGCGGTTTCGCAGACCGCGCCGGCGGGCTCCTGGCACTCACGCTGTCGCGCATGAATCATCACCAGATCCTGTGGTTCAGGCCCGAGGTTCAGCAGTCGGAGGCTCGGTCGGTGCTGCCGAAAGACGGCGTTCCGCCGGCGGTGCGGAATGCCCACGACGTGTGGCTTTCCGTGAGCCGGCGCCATGCAAAGCCCTGGAAACCGACCGAGATTGAGGCGGCGCGCCAGCTCCGGACGTCCATCAACGAGATCGTATTCGTCCGCGCCGAAAAACTCGCTCGTCTCAACGAGAGCCTTGGAGCAGCAAACCAGGCGCTAACCGAACGGAATCGTGAACTACAGGAGTTCGCCTCCATCGCGTCTCACGATCTTCAGGAGCCCTTGCGCAAAATCCGATCGTTTTCGACGCTTCTGCGGGATGAATACGGTTCTCAACTCGACGAGACCGCAGCTTTTTACCTCGAGCGGATGTACGGTTCGGCCGCGCATATGTCGGAACTGATCGCCGATCTACTTGAATACTCCCGCATTTCGACACGAGGCACGGCGTTCGAAGAAGTCGACCTCAACCATATTGCCCTTCGGCTGTCTGATCGCTTCGACGTGGCGGTTGAAGAAGCGGGCGGAAGTCTCACGTGGGCAGAGCTCCCGTCGCTGGTTTGCGATGCCGGGCAAATCGCGCGCGCCCTGGAATGTCTGATTGATAACGCGCTCAAGTTTCGCGCGCAGGGCCGGCCTATTCGCGTGAATGTAACCACGCGGTCGATTGTTGAGGGCTACGTCGACATCGTGGTGGAGGACAACGGCAGCGGCTTCGACGAAAAATACCTCGACCGCATTTTCCTTCCGTTCGAGCGGCTAACGCGCCGTGATTCGTCGGGTACGGGAATTGGTCTTGCGATTGCAAACCGCATCGTGCGGCGGCACGGAGGCGAACTGAGTGCGCGCAGCCACCTCGGCAAAGGCAGTACGTTCGTTCTCCGACTGCCGGCAAGCCGAGAAAATGACCTTCTGCTTGAATAGAGCGACACGGCTGATCGCGGCCCGGATGTTTGATGCACTGAAAAACATGCATAGTTGTAAATCTGGGGGCGTCCGGCCATATTGAAGAAACGGTGAGGTCGGATTGAACCTCGGTTGAAGGCGATGGACGCAGGCTGTCCCCACACATTCAGATTCAGGGGTGCTTGTCAAGCCGGGAGGTAGACTCTACGATCTACAACGTCGGCATTCCCTCGTGGAATTTGGTCTGACCGTTTCCGGGAGGCAGACAATTCGAATCAGCTATGGCTTTGCCACGGAGTGACGGCAAGAAGCACAACGGTGCACGGCGAACCGCGCTGCTGTACGCGCTCGCCGCGCTGGTGTGG
>CBFGYX010000569.1:0-1554 GCA_965653075.1 uncultured bacterium | reverse complement strand
GCGCCATAGCATCGTGTAGGCGCGGTAGAGCTTCGCCTCGATGTTGCCGGGGTCGAGCTGGAGCGCGCGCTCAAGGTGTCGCTGTGCCGCGATGAGATCGGCCACGCCGGCAAAGCCGAACCGGACGTACCGCGTCAGCGCGATTCCGAGGCTGGCGTGTGCCGGCGCGAAGTCGGGCGCGCGTTCGGTTACCCGCTCGAACATGGCACGCGCCTGGAGCAGATCTTCCTCATGGCTCGACCTCGTGATCTGGCTGTTGAGAAGCGCTCTGCCGCCCAGATAATCTTCCACGAGATCAGGTGGAAGATCGGTCTCGCCAACGGCCTCGGACGATCGCAGAACCGGGCGAGCGACGATGGGAAGGTGCCCTGCCTCGGCAATTGCGGTTACGATCTCATCGCTGATTTCGTGCTGCACGGCGACGAGTTCTGCGGCCGACGAATCGATGGATCCGCCGGTGAGTACTGACTGATTGGCGGCCGAGAGCAACCGCCACGACACATGGATCCGACCGGACTCGCGGATGATGTCGCCGCTGATGATAAACGATGCCGAGAGTGCACGGCCGATTTCCTCGGGATTGACCGATGTCCGCAGGGAAGCAGGAACGAGGCGCGGACTTCTAACCTCCAGATCCGGAAAACCGGCCAGCCGCGTGGCGATGGTCTCAGCCAGCGCGAGGCCGTAATACTCGGGTACCACATCCGTGCCCATCCGTTCAAACGGCAACACGACGACGGCATTCTCAGGGAGCACCGGCTGACGTGTAGGTAACAGGCGCTCAGCGATGGCCGTGAAGAAACCCGTGCGGGCGTCGTCTGCCCGCGCTGCGGCAAAAACAGGGAGTTCGTCGGGAATTCCGTGGAGGTCGACATCATGTGCGCGAGCCAGCGAACGAAGTGCGTCGCGCACCTCGGTGGCCTGCTGGTAGCGCACATGTGGATCGCGTGCCAGCAGCCGCTCGATGACGGCAACGAGGGCGGGGTCGAGGTCGGGGTGCTGCCGGCGCAGGTCGGGCAACGGGCGCGACTGTATGGCGTGCGCCATTTGCGCTGGATCCATCACCTCCGACCAGAACGGATGATGCGCATTGACCATCTCGAACATGATGACGCCCAGCGCCCAGAGGTCGGTCTGCTCGGAGCTGCGGCCCGTGACGAACTGTTCGGGGGCCATGTAGGCCGTCGTGCCAAATGGCGCGTCGGTCGTCCCCGCCCCTGCCTCGATCGGCCCGCCGTTTTCGAATCCGTGCGCCCGGCGTGCCAGACCGAAGTCGAGGATCTTCGCCAGCCCCTCTTCGGTGATCATCACGTTGGCGGGCTTGAGGTCGCGGTGGAGGATGCCGCGCCGATGCGCCGCTGCCAGCCCCGACGCAATCTGCGCCGAGAAGGACAGGATGAGTGGCAGTGGCAGCGGGCCCTGCCGAATGTAGTCGGAGAGCGGCTTGCCCGACACGTATTGCATGACGAGGTAGGGCCGCCCCTCGGTCTCGCCGACGTCAAAGACCGTGCAGACGTTCGGATGATCGATGCCGCGCCGATGCGCCGCTGCCAG
>CBFGYX010000568.1:0-1556 GCA_965653075.1 uncultured bacterium | reverse complement strand
CACAGGCTTCTGAGCACCGTCGAAGGCATTCTGGGTGCCTCGGGCGAGACCTCGCTCACGGCCCGCATCGGGGTGTTTTTTGAGGGATGGAGCGCCCTGGCGGATAACCCGAACAGCCTCGAACTCCGCGAAGACCTGCGTGCACGTGCGCAGGACGTGGTCGACGTATTCAACCGCCTCGACGGCGATCTGAACGCGCTCTCCGGTCAGGTTCGGGGTGATCTGACGTCATCGATCGAGAATGCCAACTCGCTGGTCCGGGAGATCGCGGCGCTCAACCACGGCATCCACAGCGCCCGCAATCAGGGCGCGCCGGATCTGGCGGCCGAAGACCGCCGCGACGTGCTCATCGACGAGCTCTCGTCCATGCTGCCCGTGGATGTTCAAACCAACCGGGTTGATGGGCTGACGATCAGCGTCAACGGACGCGCACTCGTCCAGGGAAGCTGGGGCGGCTCGCTCGAACTGGACGGCGACGCGCTACGGATCTCCGGCGCCAACGGCTCCGTCGCGCTTCCGCTCGAAAGCCGCGGAGGCACGATCGGCGCCCAGATGGCAACACTCACAAGGACGATTCCCGACACGCGGGCATCCCTCGATGATATAGCCGCCAAACTCGCCGAAGCCGTCAACTTCGAGCACGAACAAGGCTACAGCCGCGACGGCAACACATGGATCGACGCGCCGGCCTTCTTCCACACAGACGGTGACATTACGGCCGGCAATATCCGTCTGTCTGACGAAATCATCGCCGACGCCGGACTGATTGCCTCGACGACGGTCAACCCGGAGGATCCGGCCTCCGAGGGCCAGATGAATAACGACGTCGCGCGGAGCATCGCTCGACTGCGCGACCCCGGCTCTGACGGCTTCTCGGCTGAGCGCGCCTTTACCGCCCTCGCAAGTCGAATCGGCACCGGCGTCAAATCATCTGCCGTGGATGCCTCGGCACAGGAGAACGTCGTCGGCCACCTCACCTCGCTCGAACGTGGCGTCTCGGGCGTCGACCTCGAGGAGGAGATGACGAACCTCATCCGCTTTCAGCAGGCATACGCCGCCTCTGCCCGCGTGCTGAACGCCGCGCAGGAGATGATGGACACACTACTCAGGCTGTAAATCAGAAGAACATGAGCTCCTTTCGGATATCACGCGAGCGCAGCCTGTACCAGTCGCTCGATCTCAAGAACATCAGACAGCATCAGACCACGCAGGCGCGGCTGAGCGAGCAGATGGCGTCGGGCAAACGGATCAACCGCCCGTCGGACGATCCGTCGTCGTTCCTACGCGCCCAGGCCATGACGCAGATGTCGGCTCGCCACGAGACGTATCTCAACTCGGTGGCCGACGCCAGGGGCTGGGTGGCGCAGACCGAGAGCACGCTCGATCATATGGTCGAGATTTTGACGCAGGCCACGGTCGAAGCCAACCGCGCCGTAGGCGACTCTCGCTGGACGGGCGACCGGCCCGCCATCGCCGCGCGGCTCGAAAGCCTGCGCGATGAGCTCGTCGACGCCATGAATACGCAGCATAACGGCGAGTACATTTTTGGTGGGAAT
>CBFGYX010000567.1:0-1557 GCA_965653075.1 uncultured bacterium | reverse complement strand
GCGAAGGCCGCGAAGCCGGCCGTCAAGGCGATCGCCAAGGCCGCCAAGCCGAAGATGAAAGCGGTGAAGAAGGCAGTGGCCCCGGCGGCGACGGCCGTGAAGAAAGCGGTCCGCAACGCGACCAAGGACGCGCTCAAGGCGACGGCCAAAGGCCTGAAGAAGGCGGCCAAGAAGATTTAGTTGCGGTACGCCGATCTTCATCTCCATACGTACCACTCGGACGGTACGCGTTCCCCCAAGGAAGTCGTCGACGTCGCGCGCGCACACGGCCTCGACATCATCGCCATCAGCGATCACGACAACATCGCGGCCTACTACGAAATCAAGGCGTATTCAGACCGCGAGGGGATGACCCTGATCCCGGCGATCGAGCTTTCGTGCATTCACGCCGGCATCGACGTCCACGTCCTCGCCTACGCCTTCGATCCGCTCGACGAGCGGATCGAAGCGCGGCTGCGCGGCTTCCGTGACACCCGCCAGCGCCGCGGTCAGACGATCGTCGAACGTCTGCGCACCGTCGGGGTCGAGATCCGCGCCGCCCGCGTCGACGAGCTCGCCGCGGGCGGTGCAGTCGGACGGCCTCACGTCGCGCGCGCTCTGGTCGAGGCGGGATACGCCGCCTCCGTCAGCGATGCCTTCGACAAGTACCTCGGCACAGGCAAACCGGCGTACATCGAGAAGGAACGCTTCCGCATCGCCGACGCCATCGCCCTCATCCGTGATGCCGGCGGAATCACGAGCATCGCTCACCCCACCCTCTACCCGAATCACGAGCACCTCGTTCCCGAACTGCTCGACCTCGGCATCGACGGCGTCGAGGTCATGCACCCCGACGTCGACGCTCTGAACCGCGAGCGCTACACGAACCTCACCCGCTTCCGGAACAAGATCGCCACCGGCGGCTCCGACGATCACGGGTCGGTGAAGACATCCGAGACGTTAGGCACGGTGCGCGTCCCGGAGACGATGATCCGCCCAATCCTCGAGAGGTTGTAAGAAGCCTCGTAACGTCCGGCGAAGCGTCGGAATTCAGGATCACCGTTCCATGCAAAGACGACCGTGATCAGGCGCGGCCAGCCCGCGGAACGCCGGCGTCCTCGCCGGCTGGCCGCGGCGGCGTCCTCGCCGCCGCATGTGCCTCACGCGCCGGCTAGCCCCCTCATCCGCCTTCGGCACCTTCTCCCCCGCGCAGCGGGGGAGAAGGGCCTCGAGATTCAACTGCACCGTCTTCCGTCTTCATCGTCCACCGCTCCTCGCCGACTTCTTCGAGCTCGAGAACGGAGCACGCGTCGGCATCACGATGTCTGCGGCACGCGGCGGCAAGTGCGGGCGCTGCTGGCAGTATCGCGAGGAGGTCGTCGATGAAGGCGCGTTGTGCGCACGCTGTCAGAAAGTGATCGACACGCTCGCACCGGCCGATCTTCCGACGGTGTGACACTGCTACACTAGCGCGACACCATCAGGCGAATTCGAGGAGGATCGACAACGTGGCCCTGAAAACGAAAGAAGTGAAGAAAGTCGCGAAGAAGGCAGTGAAGGAAGTGAAGGCCGCAGCAG
>CBFGYX010000566.1:0-1557 GCA_965653075.1 uncultured bacterium | reverse complement strand
CGTAGCGTCCAACGGCAAATGCGGTCAAGTACGGCACGTGCGGTTGGTTGAGGCGCCAGACGTTGGTCTGCATCCCTCCTTCCACAAATGAACTGATGAGCTCGCCATTTGCGAAAGCATCGAGCGAGTCAGGCACCGTCAACTCAATCTCGAACGTCATGAAGTCGTCCGGCTTGTCCCACGTAGGAAACCAGAACCGCGCGTCTTCGGGCTGCGACAGCGTCCACACTTGCGTCGGCAAGGATGGGTCGTCGCCGCTGCCGTCTACGAAGTGAATGCCCAGGATGCTCTCGCTGCGGCGGGGATTGGCCGTGTAGTCGATCGCTACGTTGACTGTGTCGAATGCGCGCAATGGCTCGACTGGCCGCGCCGAGAATCCGTTGTCGAAGTGGCTCACACGCAGCGTGTCGGTCCAGCCGGCGTGCGTCAGCGTCACCGAATGGATGTCAAGAAAACGAGCATGGAAAAACAGACTATCGAGGTGGCCCTCACGCGGCGTCAGCCTGTGGGTGGCAATACCATGGAGCTCCTCCGAAGGTAGATCAAACGAAAGTTGAAGCCGCGTGTGCAGAATGTCGTACGAGCGCACCTCTGGCTCAAACGTATCAAGACCGCTCTCCAGCACGCGGTACATTCGCTCTGAGGCGATCGCCTGCGATCCGACCGTCGTGTCGGGCGGCATGACGTTCGGGTTCTCCGTGATATCGGTGGTCGCACAGCCGGCCGGCAGCAATGCGATGACGGCCACCGCCAGGGTCGCCAGGACTGCGTTGCGGGATATATACTTCACAGCTATCAGGCGCGGTGCCGTTCGGCAAAGCGCGTAATTCGACGGACGGCTTCTTCGACTGACTCCAGCGAGGTCGCATATGAGCAGCGCACGTATCCTGCACCGCTGGGCCCGAATGCGTCGCCCGGCACGACGGCCACATGCTCTTCCTGGAGCAGCTCCTGCGCGAACTCTTCTGAGGTAAGCCCCGTCGATCGGATATCAGGGAACGCATAAAACGCTCCTTCCGGCTCAAACGTGGGCAGGCCCGCGGCGTTCATCCCATCCACAAATGTTCGACGCCGCTTGTCGTACGCCTGCCGCATGTTCTCGACGTCATCCTGACATTCGCGGATACCGGCCAGAGCGCCAATCTGAGACATCGTGGGCGCGCTCATCACCATGTACTGATGCACTTTGTACATGGCATTATAAATGTCGCGCGGCGCGCACGCGTAGCCGATCCTCCACCCCGTCATCGCGTAGTTCTTCGAGAAGCCGCCGAGCAAAACTGTCCGCTCGCGCATGCCTTTGATCGACGGCACCGACACATGACCGCTATCGAACGCCGCACCATACACGAGCCGATCGTAGATCTCGTCGGACAAGACCAGGAGGTCATGCTCGATGACGACGTCAGCGATACCTTCCAGCGTTTCACGGTTGAGAACGGCGCCGGTCGGATTGTTGGGATAGCCCAGGAAGAGCACTTTCGAGCGCGGCGTAATCCTGGCGCGGATATCCTCCGCCGTCACCTGGAAGTCTGTCTCGACGCTCGTTGGCACGTA
>CBFGYX010000565.1:0-1573 GCA_965653075.1 uncultured bacterium | reverse complement strand
CACGCGCTGGTTCACTGCTTTCATCAGCTTGCCGAGACGTTTGCCAAGCCGGGCGAAGTTAGGGCGGGCCGTGCGCTTCACTACGCCTGACGATCCTTCGATGTACTCAATCCGTTTGATGTTGACTTCGTCGAGGATAATCTCGCGCACGGATTCGACATCAGCCTCGGCCACGCGGGCGTCGGTGACGACCATCGCGCGGGGCAGCGGCTGGCGCACGTTGATGGCGGCTTCGTTGCGGAGGGCGAGAACGATGGACGAGACCGTCCGCGCCAGGCCCATCTTGCGCTCGAGATCGAGATCGACGGCGGCATCCTCTACGGCCGGGAAGTCGGTCAAATGTACCGACTCTGCCTCCTCACTCTTCGTGACCTCGGTCAGCGACGTGTACAGCCACTCGGCAAAGAATGGTGCGATGGGCGCCGACAGCTTAGAGACTGTCACAAGGCACTCGTATACCGTCTGATACGCGGCGAGCTTAGACGTATCGTCACCTTCCTTCCAGAAGCGTCTACGAGAACGGCGGATGTACCAGTTGGAAAACTCCTCCACAAACGTCTCTACAGCCCGCGCGGCCTGCGTCGGGTTGTATGCCTCCAGCGCCTCATCTACGGCGCGGATCGTCGTGTTAAGACGGCTTATGATCCAGCGGTCGAGCTCTGTACGCTTTTCAATGGGGATGCGCGCCTCCTGATATCGGAAGCCATCGATGTTCGCGTAAGTTGCGAAGAACGAATAGACATTCTGCAGCGTGCTGAAGAACTTCCGCAGCGTGTCGATCATGCCCCGCTCCGAGAACTTGATATTCTCCCACGGCGGGGTGTTACTCATCATGTACCACCGGACCAGGTCGGCGCCGTGCTCTTCGATCGTCGTGAACGGGTCGACGGCATTGCCTTTCGACTTCGACATTTTCTCGCCGTCCTCAGCGAGCACGAGTCCGTTTACAACAACGTTCTTGAAAGCCACGTTGTCGAAGACGAGCGCGGCAATCGCGTGGAGTGTGTAAAACCAACCGCGGGTCTGGTCGACACCTTCAGCGATGAAATCCGCCGGGAAGCTGGTCTCGAAGCGATCCTTGTTTTCGAACGGGTAGTGCCATTGCGCCACCGGCATCGCACCTGAATCGAACCACACGTCGATCAGGTCCGGTACACGGCGCATGGTCCCACCGACATGCTCCGGCGCCGGCCACGTCAGTTTATCGACGAACGGCCTGTGGAGATCAAGGTCGTCGTTGGAGGCAGGAAGCGAGCCGCCGCACTTTTCGCGCAGCTCGTCGATGGATCCGATTACCTCGATGTATTCCGGGTCGACATCGCTCTGCCAGATCGGTAGCGGCGTGCCCCAGTACCGGCGGCGCGACAACGCCCAGTCGACATTGTTCTTGAGCCATTCCCCGAAACGACCTGCGCCGATATTCCTGGGCTGCCAGTTGATGGTCTCGTTGAGTTCGATGAGGCGGTCCTTAATGGCCGTCGTGCGGACGAACCAGCTCTCGACCGGATAACTCATGAGCGGCGTGCCTTTGCGCCAATCATGCGGATAATTGTGAAGGTAGGTCTCGTGCTTG
>CBFGYX010000564.1:0-1574 GCA_965653075.1 uncultured bacterium | reverse complement strand
CCTATTGGTATTGAAAGAATACCATAGCCAACAATCGGCTCGTCAATCCCCAGATTCAATCGCACCTATTGGTATTGAAAGACCATGAAATTGGCGTCGGTGTGGAGGTCCTGCGGCGGATTCAATCGCACCTATTGGTATTGAAAGTGTGACGAGCGTTGGTAGCGGCAGCTTCGGCTTCACGATTCAATCGCACCTATTGGTATTGAAAGGTTGTATGGTTGAACCGCCCCGGGAAAATCGGAGACTGGTTTAGTTAAGTACCGCGTCGAGGCGGTCGTTTTTCTGTTCGTGGTAGAAGGCGTCTTCGAACTCCGCCGGTGGAAGATATCCAATTGGCTCGAGAAGACGGTGATTATTGAACCACCACACCCACTCAAGCGTGGCGATCTCGACATCCTCAAGTCCGTGCCAAGGGCCTTTGAGGTTGATGAGCTCGGTCTTGTAGAGTCCGATGATCGATTCAGCGAGGGCGTTGTCGTACGAGTCACCCCGGCTGCCGACCGACGGCTCGATGCCCTCCTCGGCCAAGCGTTCGGTGTACCGAATCGAGAGATACTGCGCGCCGCGATCAGAGTGATGGATCAGCCGCTGGCCGTGCTCCCGGTCCCACAGCGCCTGCTCAAGGGCGTCGAGCGCCAGATCGCTCGTGAGCGAGTTGAGCACACGCCAGCCGACGATCCGGCGGGAGTAGGCATCGATCACAAATGCCACGTAGACGAAACCGCGCCAAGTGGCGACGTACGTCAAGTCCGAGACCCAGAGCTGGTTCGGGCGCTCGGCCGTAAAGTCGCGGTCGACGAGATCCTCCGGCCGATCCGCCGCATCGTCGGCAACCGTTGTGATGCAACGACGACCGCGCACGACACCGCGCAGGCCCATCTGACGCATCAACCGCTCCACGGTACAACGCGCCACGGCAATCCCTTCCCTGAGAAGCTGCCGCCACACCTTGCGCGCACCATAGACGCACCGGTTCTCCTCCCATACACGCCGTATCTCGCCGCGTAGCGCCTCGTCGTGGACCGCACGAGCCGAGCGTAAGGCCGGATTACCCTCGCGGGCCTTATACATATAGTAGGTCGACGGAGCGATCGGCAAGACCCTGCAGATCGGCTCGACTCCGTAGTCGGCGCGGTGATCGTCGATGAAGGAAACCATTACCCCGGTCGGCGGTCGAGCTCCGCCTGTGCGAAATACGCCGAGGCCTTCCGCAGAATCTCGTTGGCGCGCCGGAGCTCACGGTTCTCGCGCTCAAGTTCCTTTAAGCGTGCGCGCTCGTCCCGGGTCTGGTCTGGTCTGCGCTCCGATTTCCGTATCCAGTTCGCAAGCGTCTGCGGCGTACAGCCGATCTTCTCCGCGATCGACCGAATCGCCGCCCATTGTGATGTGTGGTTAGGTGCCGCTTCCAGCACCAGTCGTACGGCCCGCTCGCGGACCTCAGGAGAGTATCTTCTGGCTTTGCTCATGACTCCAAGTTCTAAAAGTCCGGAGTCTCCGGCAAACCCGGGGCGGTTCAGGCTCCCGCTACATCTCCGATCATGATCCAGACCTGTTCATGATGACGGATGACC
>CBFGYX010000563.1:0-1578 GCA_965653075.1 uncultured bacterium | reverse complement strand
TCACGGGAATATCCGCGCGGTGCGATGCATCACGATTTGAAACACAGCGTGGTACCTAACGAAACGTCGCACGCCGCTGACGGTGGCTGAAGGCGGCTACGCGGCCGGGTTCAGCGAATGGAACGCCCCTTGCCATGAATGCAGGAAGTCGCTTTAGTGTATTCCGTCATTTATGCAGCAGACCCTCCTTGCCGTTCTGGCACTCTTCGTCGCCACGCAGATCGCGTTTAACAACTCGCGCACGGCGACGCGCGGCTACCTGAACATGCTCCGCTCGGAAGTCGAGACCGAGGCCGTCGGCGTGGCGGTGAGCACGCTCGACAGCCTCCGCTATGTGCCCTTTGCCGGACTCGACGATGCGGCCATGGTACCCTGGAAGGCATACGTCAGCGGCTCCGCCGTGAATGACACCATTGTGTTCAACATGTCGGCCGCGGTGGCGCCTCGCCGGCTGGATTCGAGCGGCTCCGGCTATGTGGCTGGTGATACTTCAGATGATTATCGCGAAGTCACGCTTTACGTCTCGCATCAGTTCATGTCGGCGCCGCTCGAGATGAGGCAGGTCTACGCCCGTTCAACGCCATGAGGATGTAACGCCATGCATTTCTTGTTTGACAATGCAGTTGCGGGCATCATCCTGGTGAGCGTGGCGCTGATCATCGCGTACTCGCAGATCAACCAGCAGGCCGCGCAGATCCAGATGCAGCGAGGTTATGCAGCACGCTCGCAAGCGATTCTGGTGGCCGAGGTGTTGAAGGAAGACCTCGCCAACGTCGGCTCGGGCGTCCCGCTCGGCGCGGCGATGGTCGTCGAGCACACCTTCGAGGATTCGCTGACAAAGAGCTTTGGCTTTAACGGTAAGATCAATGCGTCGAAAGCCGAGCCCTACGAGACGGTGCGGTACTCACTGGAGAATCCGGCGACGATCGATGTCAGGCGCGGCGGTTCTCTCGATCAGGTAACTGCGTACGAACTGCGGCGCAGCGAGGACGGTGTGTCGTCTGTATTGGCGCGAAACGTGACCGAGTTCCAGGTGCTGCCGCAGGATCACAGTGGAAACACAACGGCGGCCGACAACGCATCGGCGTTTGTTGTGCGCTTTGTGGGTGCCGTTCCCGATCGGGGCAACAGCTATCTCGAATTACTTCGGTGGCAGACACGTCTGCGACCGGTAAATATGCAGCGATAGATCCGCAGTAGTGCAATTGCGGGATCCATTAACCTCACTTCGTCATGGGAAAATTCTCACTGTTTCTGGCAATCGGTGCCTTCATCGTCGGGTCGTATTACGTGCTTGGCGTCAACGATACCGTCGTCGATAATCAGCAGCAAGTCAGCACGCACACGTATCGCACGCTTGCTCGCGAAGTGGCGCTTACCGGGTTCGGTATTGCCGACAAAAGCCTGAAGGAAGCTGTCGAAGACTACGGCAACCCGAGCCGTTCATTCTCAGGCTCGTACAACGGCGGTACGTATACGGTATCGGTAACAAACCCTCCGCTGGTGGGTGCGGGGCCGGTGATGTCGACCATCGAGGTGGTCGGCGAGGTTCAGGGAGAGTCGTACCGGATCCAGGCG
>CBFGYX010000562.1:0-1579 GCA_965653075.1 uncultured bacterium | reverse complement strand
ACGTTGCGCGTACCGCTGTCGTGGATGGCGCCGAATGTGATGCCGTTCGACGGCTTCTCGTCGATGATGCCGACGAGGTGGATCACGGCCTCGCAGCCTGTCATCGTCTTGCGGAGGGAGTCGGGACGTGTGACATCGCCCGTTACGCGCTCGACGCGTGGGTCATCGGGAAGTGCCGCCGCCGAGGTGTTGCGGAGCAGGCACCGGACCGTATGCCCGGCACCGAGCAGGGCTCGCACAATGTACGAGCCGATAAAGCCCCCGGCGCCTGTCAGATAGATCCGCAATAGGTTACTCGACGCGTACTTCGTCCTCGAACGTGTGCGCGATATCTTTCGCGCCGAATGACGTCCCCACGGCGCTCGCTGCGATAAACATCGAGTTATTCAGCGGGACCGTCCGCGTGCGGTTCGCGACTTCCGAGAACGGGATACTGGTGAGTCGATTATCCTGGAGCGCCACCATCCGCCCGAAATCACCCGACGCAACTAGCTGCGCCGCGTAGGTGCCGAAAAGCGTCGCCAGGTTGCGGTCGAATGCTGTCGGGGTTCCTCCCCGCTGCATGTGGCCAAGGACGGTTGTGCGGAGTTCGCTCCGGACGTGCTTTCTCAATTCGTCCTGCAGTGCGTAGCCCACGCCGCCGAGGCGAATTTTATCGTGGCTTTCCTGCACGGTCTCGCGAACCGTAAGGTCGCCGTCTTTCGGGCGGGCGCCTTCGGCGATGGCGATGATGGTGAATCGCTGACCACCCCGCTCGCGTTCGCGGCACACACGCGCTACTTCTTCGATATCGTACTCGACTTCCGGGATGAGGATAACGTCGGCTCCCGAGGCGATACCTGCGTACAATGCAATCCACCCGGCGTATCGACCCATCGTCTCTACAATCATCACCCGGTTGTGGCTCTGTGCCGTCGTATGCAGCCGGTCAAGTGCATCAGCTGCGATGGCCACCGCCGTATCGAAGCCGAACGTGCGGTCGGTCCCAACGATGTCGTTATCTATCGTCTTGGGCACGCCGACAATGTTCATCCCCTTCTGCTCGAGGCCGCCGGCAATCGACATCGAACCGTCGCCGCCAATCACAACGAGCGCATCCAGCCCGAGCGTTTTGTAGTATTTAACGACCTCCGAAGAGACATCGGCATACCCGCGCTTGTAGTAACTAAACGGGTTGGCAAGGTTGTTCGTACCGAGGATCGTTCCTCCGCGCGTCAGGATGCCGCTCGCATCCTGATACAGTAGCGGCCGCATGCGCTGTTCGATGAGACCGAGATAGCCATCTTCGAACCCCAGAACTTCCGCGTTGTGTTCGAGAATGAGACTTTTAGTAACGGCGCGTATCACCGCGTTGAGGCCAGGTGCATCGCCGCCACCTGTGAGAACGCCCACTCGGAATCTTCTTGCCATGGATAGCCTGTCTGGTCTTAGATGAGAGGCGGGAACTTAGTAAACGCGCGGCACGAGCACATGGCTGGGCCGTGAATAAACGATTACGCCTCGTTCGAAGCGTTCGATTGAAGCCGAGAAGACTCTGCTTCAGCCCCGCAATTAAGAACGCGTGCGCGCCCGCTCTATT
>CBFGYX010000561.1:0-1587 GCA_965653075.1 uncultured bacterium | reverse complement strand
CCATCGTCGAGCGTAAGCTGCACAATGACCGGCATCGGCGCCTCGCCATGATCACGGATCGTAATCGAGACGTTGTCACCCTGCTGTGACACGCTCTCAACCGCCTGGTCGAGCGTCCACGTTTCATAGTACCACGTGCGCCAGAACCATCCCAGATCCCTCCCACTAACTCGCTCGAACGTATTAAAGAAGTCGTGCGGATAGGGATGTGCGTACGCCCAGTTTCGGATGTACTCGCGCAGCGCGCGGTCGAACACCTCCTCACCCAGCACCTCCCGGAGCGCAACCAGCACTGAGGCCGGTTTCATGTAAGAGGCCACGACAAACGACGGCCCCGGCTCGTGGTAATCCGACGGCCTCATCATCTCGGTCTCCTCCGCAATCGTCGCGTACCTGGTGTACGTCTCCTGATCGGGCAGGTGATGGTTGAAGCCGGGGTAGTAATCCATACGTGCCATATTCTCGTTGAACGTCGTCACGCCCTCGTCGAGCCACGTGTAGCGGCGCTCGTTCGAGCCGGCGATCATCGGCACCCACATATGCGCGAGCTCATGCGCCGTGACGTGATAGAGCGCCTCCTCTCCACGCTGATTGTAGTCCCCCATCAACGTGATCATCGGAAATTCCATTCCACCGCCGATGATATTGCCGCCTTCAACAGCCGTCATGTGCGGCCATGGATACGGGAAGCGCGCGTACGACGACAGGAACGCGATGGCATGCTGTTGAAAATCGGTCGTCTCGGCCCAGAACGGCGTGCTTTCGCGGTACAGCGTGTTGATGACGGCGTAATCCATCTCACCGTCGCCGGTTCGGTCTCCGACCGGCGTCCGCGCGGCGTCCCAGATGGATTCCCGCGTGGCGCTGAAGGCGAAGTCGCGTACCTGGCGGGCCGTGAATCTCCACGATACCCGTTCTTCGGCCGCGGCCCGGGTGGGCGAGCCGTCTTCGCCGGGCGTCCAGATGCGCATCGGCACGTCGCTTGACGCGGCAGCCTGAAGACGCTCGAGCACGTCGGGCGCGAGAATATCATCCGGAGCATCAAGCTCGCCCGTCGCGTGTACGAGCCAGCCACCCGGCATCTCAATCGTTACGTCGTAATCGCCGAATCCGTGGTAAAACTCGGCCGTCCCCTGGAATGGTGCCATGTGCCATCCATAGACATCGTCGTATACGGAGATCGTCGGATACCAGTAGGCGATAAAGAAGAGGTTGTCGGCGTCGTAGCCCATTCTGCCGCCCGCTCCGGCCTGCGGGACGGCGAACTCCCACTCGATCTCGATCTCGGCGACATCGCCCGACGAAACCGCCTGCGACGGCACGAGAATCAGCTGCGTGCCGTCCACAATATAGCGCGCTCCGGCCTGTGCCGGCTCGAGGGTCTCGCCGTTGACTTCCACGCGCTGCAGCGCAACACCTCCCGTCACCTCCGCCGGATCGTTTCGCACCACACCCTCCGCGTGGAGGTTCTGCGCGAGCTCGAGATGCAGCCACTCAAGGCGATCCGGCGAGTTATTGACGTAGCGGATGACCGCGTTTCCATGAACCGTGCGCGCCTCGGGGTCGAGTCGGACGTTGATTCGATAC
>CBFGYX010000560.1:0-1589 GCA_965653075.1 uncultured bacterium | reverse complement strand
CTGTCGTTGAATGGTGATACCCCACGCTGACGGATCCCCCGGCTGCTCATCCTCCGAGCGGAAATCACCGTATGCATACGAATGGTCGGTCACAAAATGCGCCACATAATTGCCGGCAGGCAGCGTCACGACGCCGCGAAACATACGATTACGCGAATCGCCGCCGGCGTGAATCGTATTGTCGTACGTCATTTCCCAGACGGTGGCGCCGTCGTCGGCGCGCTCGATCCAGCCGTAGTCGAATCGGTTGACGAGGGTGATCTCGCCAAGCGCGGTTATCTGCAATGAGGCCTCCTCGCGCAACCTGAACTCTCGGCGGATGCGCTGGTCGTTGCTGAGCTCCGTAGCGTCGAGCAGCACATTGCCGCGTGCAGGCGTCTGTGGCGGCGCCGGAGGATCAATGGAAGCCGTGGAATCCAGCGCGGAGATTCGGGCTGCCGATGTGGAGTCGAGTGTGAATACAGAGACACCCCAGCGTTCGGGATGATCAGGCTTGCTGTGCCGCCAGTCTCCGTAGGCGTGCGAGCCGTCGGTGCGATACTCGAGCCGATAATGGCCCGGCTGCAAGGTGCGGAGGGCAATCTCACGGCGGTTGTTTCGGTGCCCGCCGGCGGCAACCGCACGCTCATCCGTCATTTCCCATACCGTTTGATAGCGATCCAGATCGAGAAGCGTCCCGTAGTCGTAGCGCGTGCGGCCGATCTCGCCGAGTGCGTGAATCACCACGTCTACCTCTGCCTCCACCTGTAACGACACCGAGCGTTCCTCGTCGCTGCCGATCCCGATCATTTCGATGACACTCCAGGCCTGCGTCCAGGGATCAAAGGTCCGGACGGATCCGGGCTTGAACCCGTCGGCGGCGCGAAGTGTCATTCCCCATCCGCTCGGGTCGAACGGTGGATTGGCCCGCCAGCTACTGTACGCGTGCCCGCCGTCCGATAGATAGCCGACTTCGTAGATACCCGGCGCGAACTCGATCTCTCCCTCAAAGAACCTATTCGCGTGCGCACCCCCGGCCCACGACGTCACTTCCTCCGAGAATATCCACAGATCGACGCTGTCCTCGGCCGGGCGAATCCATCCATAATCGTACACGCGGTCGCCGATTTCTCCGATGGCATAAAGGTGCGCGCGTATGGAGTCGCTGACGAGCAGCCACTCTTTCATCGACTCGTTGTTGCCCGCCTTTCCGGTTGTCCATAGCACGTGCTCGTCATCCCTCACCTCATCCTGATCGAGTGTCCGGAATCCCGCGTTTTCCGGATGTTGGATGACGAGCTCCCATTCGGATGCATCGGACGTCCAGCTCTCGGATTTGCCGAACAGGCGATCGAGGAACGACCGGCTCTGGCGTTCGGTCAACGAGGGTCCGAGCGACGCGTAGTACGCGATATATTTTCCGCCCGATAAACGGATCGTTGTATCGGCGCGGACGATGCGGCCGGAACGCGCCCTTGTCTGAGGATGCAGGCGCCAGGCGGGCCGCAGGGTCGAGGCGTCGAGAATCCATGCGTGCGCTGCAAGAAGCGTATCGTCGGCCGTGCCGAGTGAGCCGGCCGCGCGAACGTGCAGCTCGGCGGGGGCATCCA
>CBFGYX010000559.1:0-1589 GCA_965653075.1 uncultured bacterium | reverse complement strand
CAGCGCATCAGTGGACGAGCCAATGTCGACCACGATGTTAACGTTGCCCGATGGGCCCTGCATCCATTTCGCGGTGCGGACGGCCCTTGTATCCGGATTATCCGGGTTTTCGACGAACACGAATTCCGCGCGGGCATCTCCCTCTTCATATCGGTCCTGATGCTGATCCGTGAGTTCGATATCACCGCGGCCCGGGCCCGGGTTAACCGATCCGTAGAACTCGTTAAGGCTGTTCGCCCCATCTTGCGGCGACACCTGAATGGCGAAGACGTACTCGGGGCCGTCTGTCTGGTTGTTGAACGCAGCTGCATACGTCGGCGCAAGCGAGTACCCGCTTTCCTCGATCACCCGGCTCGCTTCGGTGGCCGCATCGCTCCAGCGGCGTTGGTCCAGGTAGACACGCGCGAGCACGGCACTTGCCGTGTACGTCTCGGCGAATACGCCGTTGTCTGCCGGTAGCTGGTTCCTGGCCACCGTGAGGTCCTCGATGATCTGCGCGTAGACCTCGGCGACCGTGTTGCGCGGAAGGCGAGCCTCATCGGTGATGTCACGTGTAGGATCGGTAACGATCGGCACGGCGAGGTTTGTGTTGGGGTCTCCGTCGTGCCAGGCGCGGCCGAAGAACCGAACGAGCTGATGATAGAGCAATGCGCGAACGAATCGAGCCTCGCCCTCCACTCGGTTGCGCGCCGCCTCGTCCTCGAACACGTCGAGGGCGCTGAGAACGTTATTGGCGATGTTGATCCCGCGGTAGGAGTCGATCCACTGGGAAGCGACCATCGAGTTATCGATCAGGATAGCCTTGTTCCAAACCTCGCGAGGCTGGTTGAAGGTGCCTGTCCACAGGAGGTCACCGTCGTCTCCCAGGAGGTCTGCCATGAGCATGAAGCGGCCGCCGAAGAGGTCGGCGTCTCCGAGGACGTCATATGCACCGATAAGTGCCGTTTCGACGGCCGAAGGTGCCGACAGCGCCACGTCGTCCGAGATCGACTGCTGTGGTTCGAGGTCAAGAATGCCGTCGCATCCCGACACCAGCACTAAAACGAGTGCTGTTGCCGCGGCGGTGCGCATCAGGCGTTGGGTTTTCATAATACTATAAGGTCTCTTGATGAAAGTCACGGTCGTTGCACGTCTGCTCAGAAAGTGAGCTGGATGCCCGTCGTAACCGAACGTGCCTGCGGCGCGGTGTAGAACTCGTTACCCAGCCCGATATTGCCGGCGGTGAAGTCGGCGTTGACTTCCGGATCCCACCACGGGTACTTCGTCCAGGTCAGCAGATTCTGGCCCGTTACGTAAATGCGTGCATTCTGCAGGCCGATTCCGTCGATGTACTGACGCGGCAACTGATAGGACAGCGCAACGTGCCTCAGACGCAGGTATGATCCGTCATAAAGGTAGCGGCTCGAATGGACCACTCCATTACCAAGGAAAAAGCGCGCCTGGGGGACATCCGTCACATCGCCCGGCTGCTGCCAGCGGTCGAGCTGATTAGCATGCTGGTTGTCGAAGTAGTCGCCGTTGGCACTCTTGAACCGACCGGCGCCGTCGTAGATGTCGTTTCCGACCACGAACTGGAACAGCACATCGAG
>CBFGYX010000558.1:0-1591 GCA_965653075.1 uncultured bacterium | reverse complement strand
AAGACGGATGAGCCGGTATCAGAGGGCGCTGTTGCGTTGCTGGAGCCGTTCATCGATACGCTGGCGATATGTACGATTACGGCCCTGGTCATTATCGTGACGGGCGCCTGGCAAGAGCGCGTTCCCACGCGGATCGATCTTAACAATCCGAACATCGCGTATCTCGTTCAAGACGATGCCGGAAGCTACAGCCGGGTCACGGCACCGGGTGAGCTACGTGTGGATGACGGCCGCGTGACCCGCTCCTCGGCCGCCGAACCCGAGTTCGGCATTTACAATGTAGGGGTGGAACGGCTTTATATGGATGCCGACCAGGAAATAACATTCACAGGCCGGATATTTCCGGGGCGAAGTGTGGCCGTTGCTAATGACGGCACCGAACATCGAGTGCTCTTCGGGGATGCCGTTCGTAACAGCTCGCCTCTGACGACACTCGGTTTTGAGAAGGGCCTGAGCGTCATTGGTCTTGGAGCGTTAGGCCGGTATATCGTTATCCTGAGCGTCTTCCTCTTCGCGATCTCCACCGCAATATCCTGGAGCTACTACGGAGACCGATGCGCGAACTACTTGTGGGGAGACAAGGCGATACTTCCCTTCAAGATGGTATTCGTCGCCATGCACTTTGTGGGCGCGACCCTCGCCGTTACGACGATCTGGGACCTGGGGGATGTGGCACTCTCGCTTGTCACACTACCGAACATCCTGGCGCTTATCCTGCTTTCTGGCACCGTCGCCAAACTTACGAACAGCTACTTCGACCGCCGTCCGTGGCTGAGCCAGCCGCAGAAGGCGGGTAAGGAAAGAAAGAAGCAGGGGGCGGCGAAGCGATGAGTCGTTCAGCAACAGAGTTTCCCAACCTCAGCATCGTCAGTCATCCGCTCTTGAAGCGAGATCTCACGATACTCAGGCGCAAGGAGACACCGCCGGGGATCTTCCGAAAAACAGTCTCGGATGCCGCGGCTGTGATGGCATACGAGGTCATGCGAGACCTTGAATTGTCTCAGATCACAATCGATACACCGCTCGAACCAACATCGGGGTATGTTATTTCGCAGCGCGTCATCGTTGTGCCGATTCTTCGAGCCGGCCTCGGACTCGCCGACGGATTCGTCCGCTTCGTCCCTGAAGCCGCCATCGGCCACCTGGGGATGGAGCGCGACGAAGAGACGCTTCAGCCCGTCGACTACTTCAGCAAGCTCCCGGCGGGTCTTGAAGATGCCGTTGTTTATGTGGTCGATCCCATGCTCGCAACGGGTGGGAGCGCAGTCAATGCGGTGTCTCATCTGAAGCAGCTCGGCGCGCAGCACTTTCGGTTTGTATGCCTTGTCGCAGCGCCGGAGGGCGTGGGCGCGATGCTCGAGGCGCATCCGGATGTGCCTGTCTACGCAGCCTCGCTCGACCGAGGGCTTGATGACAACGCGTTTATCCGGCCTGGACTAGGCGATGCGGGCGATCGCATTTTTGGTACTCTGCAGTAGGCTCGATCCATGCATCGTCTTCTCCCGTTGATCCTCCTCTTGTTCGCGCTCTTGCCCCCCGTGGCGTCGGCGCAGGATGCCGAGATCGAAGCGCAGAACCTGGTGCTTACGGG
>CBFGYX010000557.1:0-1595 GCA_965653075.1 uncultured bacterium | reverse complement strand
ACACGATGCAGCGCGGAGCCGACACGCTCATCGATATCACACGCGACATCCTGGGCACGCGGCGGCCGACCGGCAAGTCGTAGAAGTACCGGCCGAAGCGGACCGCCGGTCCCAAATAAAAAAACAGCTCGAAGGATTTGCCCTCCGAGCTGTTCTTGTTTCAGGTGTGTAGGTGCCGTCAGGCGTCGATGGTCGCGGTGCGATAAACTTCGTTTACGTAGTCGGTAACCATACGCTCGGCGCTGAAGGCGTAAGGCAGGCTTTCAAAGGCCGCCTTCATCCGCTTGACCCATTTCTCCGGCACGCCATCCGCATTCCTGTCGTAAAAATCGGCGATCACCTCTTCCTCCAGCAAGCGATAGAGCGCCTCCGAATCGGCTGCATCCTGCTCTTCATACGACGGAAACTCCGTACGGCCCGCGTCGATCGCCCAGCCGTTCGTGCCGTTATATCCCTCCGGCCACCATCCATCGAGGATCGAGAGGTTGAGCCCGCCGTGGACGGCGATCTTCTGCCCACTCGTGCCGCTGGCCTCCATCGGCCGGCGCGGGTTGTTGAGCCAGACATCGCAGCCCGACACCAGCATGCGGCCGACTTCCATATTGTAGTCCTCGAGGAAAACCACCTTGCCGCGGAAGCCTTCGCTGCGCGCGAGGTTGAGGATGTGGCGGATGAAGTCTTTCCCGCCCTCATCATCCGGATGAGCCTTGCCCGCGAATATGATCTGAACCGGTTTGTCCTCCGATGCGAACAGTTTTCGCACGCGCTCGACGTCGCGGAAAATGAGCGGCGCACGCTTGTACGTAGCAAAGCGCCGGGCAAATCCTATCGTCAGCGCGTCGGGATCGAGTTGCACCTCCTGAGCCACGGTCTGCTTCGGCAGGCGCTCGTTCACATAGGAGACGAGTACACCTCGAAGCGACTGGCGCAGCGCCCACAGGTCGGCCGCGGGCAGATCTGCGACCTGCTTCCAGAACTCCGGTTCGAAACGATTCTCGAGCCAGTTGCCCACGCGCTCATTGAAGAACGCGCGTGAAAGCGGCGCCGTCCAGGTGGGCAGGTGGATACCATTTGTGATCGATCCGATCGGTACGTCATCCAGCGGGAGGTCGGGGTACATATCCTTCCACTGTCCGCGCGCCACCTCTCCGTTGAGCTTCGACACGCCGTTGGCTACGCGGGCTGTCTTCAATCCGAGCACCGTCATCGTGAACCACTCACCATGATCGTCCGGGTTCACGCGGCCGAGGCCCATGAGCTGCTGATCGGTCAGCGAAAGCTTGTCGCGGTACGGCCACATCACCTCGCCGAAGAGCTCAGGCTCGAAGCGGTCGTGGCCGGCCATCACCGGCGTATGCGTAGTGAAGACGCACTGCTCGCGCACGCGGTCCACCGCGTCCTCAAACGAGACGCCGTCGAGCTGAAGCTCACGGATGAGCTCCAGCGAAAGAAACGCGCAGTGGCCTTCATTCATGTGATAGACATCGGTCTCGATGCCCAGCGCACGCAGCAGGCGCACCCCGCCGATCCCCAGGATCACCTCCTGCCGGATCCGTACCGGGCGCCCGCCCTGGTAAAGCCGCCGCGTTAATCCC
>CBFGYX010000556.1:0-1597 GCA_965653075.1 uncultured bacterium | reverse complement strand
GTACACGACCATGTGCACGGCAGCCACGGCCGGCAGCATCGCGCTGCTTCCGACGAGGAGAGCAAACGCGGCAGCAAACAGTCGGAGGTAGGAAGGAAGACGATGCATGGGGGAACCCCGGGATTCGCGGGGTGGAACCGACGACGGCAGACCCGGTTCCCGCGTCAATAGGAGGGCAGTGAGACGTCCCTGCCTCTCAGGCCGCCTCGACCTTCTGGCGGCGGTACTGCGAAGGCGTCATCCCGGTGTGCCGCCTGAACGCAGCGTTGGATTGGTATTGACCCGGTAAAGTGGACACATCGAAAAGCCTCTGCGTAGAGGCGTATTTAAATGAGGTGTCCATATGGCAACACGTAGAACGTATTCACGGGAGTTTAAGGTTGAGGCGGTTCGGCTCGTGACCGAGGAGGGCATGCCGCGCAAGCAGGTAGCCCGTGATCTTGGTATCGATGTGACCACGCTCCGGGATTGGATTCGCCGGTTTGAGGAAGATCCGCAAAAGGCATTCCCCGGAAAAGGACATGTTCGAGATGAGGAGATTCGCCGGCTGAAGCGGGAGGTCGAAGAGCTCCGCATGGAGCGCGACATCTTAAAAAAAGCAGTGGGCATCTTCTCGCAGACGCCCCGAAAATAGCCATCTACGCCTTCATCGAACAACACGCGAGCGAGTACCCGGTCCGGCTGATGTGCCGGGTGCTCGGTGTCAGTCGAAGCGGGTTTTATGCCTTCAGGACGCGTTCGGAGTCTGATCGCGTTCGAGACGACCGGCGGCTTCTCGCGGCGATCACGGCGAGCCATCAAGCAAGCCGGAAAACCTACGGTGCGCCGCGCGTACTGGAGGACCTCCGTGAATCGGGATGGCGCGTAAGCCGCAAGCGCGTTCAGCGCCTGATGCGCAGGGCAGGTCTTCGCGCGAGCCGCCCGCGCCGGTGGGTCGTCACGACGGATTCTCGGCACACCTTCACGGTAGCACGTAACCTGCTGGCGCGCGACTTCTCGGTCGAATCGATCAACCAGAAATGGGCCTGCGACATCACGTTCATTCCCACCACCGATGGCTGGCTCTACCTTGCCGTGGTGCTCGACCTGTGCTCGCGACGTGTCGTGGGCCACGCGATGGCAACGAGTCTCCGTCGCTCGCTGGTCGAAGAGGCGCTTGTGATGGCGCAGCAGCGCCGCCGACCCGCTCCTGGACTCGTGCATCACAGCGATCGGGGCAGCCAGTACGCCAGTACCGATTATCAGGAATTGCTACACAGGGCGGGCCTGATCTGCAGCATGAGCCGCAAAGGGGACTGCTGGGACAACGCCCCCGTCGAGAGCTTCTTCGCCACGCTCAAGAAGGAGCTCGTGCATCGAGGCCGCTTCTCGAGCCGATCCGAGGCGCGGACGGCAATCTTTCACTACATCGAAGCCTTCTATAACGTGCGACGCAAACACTCGTCTCTCGGATATCTTAGTCCAGCGGCCTTCGAGGCCAAACTGGAGACCGAAGCCAAAGTAGCAGCTTAACTCACTGTCCACGAAACCGGGTCAACTCCAGATTGGTATTGACCCGGTAAAGTGGACACATCGAAAAGCCTCTGCGTAGAGGCGT
>CBFGYX010000555.1:0-1598 GCA_965653075.1 uncultured bacterium | reverse complement strand
CGTCCGTGCCCGCGGCCTGCCGTACCACGCCCAGCGCGAGCTGATCTACGCCCTGGCCGAGCACCTGTCGCACCTGCCGCATTGGGGGGTGGACCTGGGCAGCGCCGGCACCGTCGTCGTCCGCGACAGGGGCAACTGGCATAACTTCGTAAACGGCGCCACGTGGCAGCCGGGCGCCTCGCCGGGCGCGCTCACCATCGCGAGCGACTACCCGGCCCACGAGGGTGTGATCGAAATCGAACTCGGTGGATATGCCGCCGGCCTCGAAAATGACCTGCTCATCGTGGAAGGTCGTGCCCGTCTGGGCGGAACCCTGCGCCTGGCGCTGCTGAATGATTTCAAACCGGAAATCGGCGACCGCTTCGTGGTTCTGAGGGCAGCGGAGGTGACCGGTAACTTCGAGGCGGTGGAGGCGCCCGACGGAATCGATTTGTATGTGGAGACAACAGACTCCTCGGCCGTGGTGGTGATCGGTCAGCCGGTATCGAGTGAGAAGCCGGGCGAGGCCCTTCTCCCGGCGGCGTTCGCCCAGTACGGTGATCCTGCGTCCGAGCACGTCGTAGACGGCGAGCGTCATCGACTTCGACTGGGGCAAATCGAATTCGAGTGTTATCTGGCCGCTGGATGGATTCGGGAAGGGCGCGTGGAGGGCGAACTCATCCGGTGTTGCGGGCCCGTCGGCCGCCGATACGGCCGGACCGTCAAAGCCCAGACCCACTGCAGTTTGCAGAATCTCTTCGCCGCTTCGAGCAATGTCGGAGAAGCGGAGGTCGTCGGCCAGGCCGGAGTAATACCTGGGGTTGTAGTCGGTGTAGCCGAGCCAGGCACGGAATGAATTGGACTGGTTGTGCAGGAACACACCTCCAGCCTTCCTGCTGCCTACGACTGCTCCGTCGCGGTAGATATGGAGGCTGTCTCCATTCCACGTCAGTGCGTAATAATGCCACAGCGTGTCAAGCTGAGACGCTTCCGAGGCCGTGTCCACGTTCCAGAAACAGTCGCCGCCGGCAGCCGTCGTTTTAATGCCGAAGCGGATTGATTCGGACTCAGGGCGTACCAACCAGCCGTTACCACATCCGTGGTTTACGATAGCCGGCACGTGGCTGCCATCTTCACTTCTGGCAACATATTCGATGGTAAATGCCGTCAGTCCCTGCATTGCCGTGCGGACGGCGTCCATGTCGATTCGATCGGTTTCGCCGTCGAAACGGCGCGCCTTACAGAAGCGACCTTCGGCTACCGATGTGCCCTCATCCGAAAGGTCGTGGCCGTTGCCCGACGCATCGAACGAGGTGCCGGGAAGTGGTTCATCAAACTTGTAGAGGGCCACAGTGTGTTCGTCAGCCTGTAGCCCTTCCGTGCATTCACCTACTGGAACAAGCCGTACGGAGACATCCTGCGACTCGTAGAAGATTTCGGCCAGATACCCTTCCGGGGGCTCGACGTCTTTGAACGTGCCCTGTACCGCAAGGGATGTGACAATGGTGAATGTCTCATCATCACTCGGCTCGAACCCATCCGTCAGAACGAGACGAAGCACGCCGCCGAGATTGGCGATGTTTGTGGCGGTGAAAAGGTCGTGCGCCTCGGCAGGTGCC
>CBFGYX010000554.1:0-1599 GCA_965653075.1 uncultured bacterium | reverse complement strand
AAAATGCTGTTGTTGACGCTCGGCTTGTCGGCCTTGATTGTAGGCCTTGCCGTGGCGCTTTCGGGATGGATTGGACGCGGTGTAGCCAGTGCGGTGGAGTCGATCGCGTCGGATGCGCGCGCGCTGGGCAACGGAGAGATTCCGGAGGCCCGTCCGACGGGCATGGAAGAGACGGACAGCGTGGCTGAGGCGCTTCATTCGGCGGCCGTCCAGCTCAAGAATCGCGAGGCCGAGCTCATCCGCCTCAGTGAAACGCTGGAAGAACGGGTGCGGATGCGTACGTCGGAACTGTCGGAGACGAACCGTCTGCTCGAGCTTCGCAACAAGGAGCTGCAGGAGTTTGCGTACGCCGCATCGCACGATCTCCAGGAGCCGCTGCGGAAGGTGACGACGTTTGCGGGACTTCTGGAAACGGAGTATGGCGATAAGCTGGACGATGACGGCCGCACGTATGTCGAGCGAATGTCGGCGGCCGGGATGCGTATGAGCCAGCTCCTGCGCGACCTGCTCGAGTTCTCTCGCGTGAGTACACACGTACAGCCCGCGCAGAGTCTGGATGTCGCGGACGCGGCGAACCTGGCGATCAACGATCTCGAAATCCAGCTTCAGGAAGTCGGCGGGCGCGTTGATGTCAATGCAGATGTATCCGTTGTGTCGGATCCTGCCCAGGTCCAGCTACTGTTGCGTAACCTGATCGGCAATGCATTGAAGTTCCACAGGCCGGACGTCCCGCCGGAAGTCAGCGTGGAGGCATTCAAGAACGAGGAGAACGTCTACATCGTCGTGACCGACAACGGCATCGGCTTCGATCTCAGATACATCGACAAAATCTTCGCTCCCTTCCAGCGCCTCCACGGCCGCTCGGCTTATAGCGGCACCGGGATGGGGCTTGCCATCGTGCGGCGCATCGTTGAGCGCCATGGCGGCCGGATCGATGTGGAGAGTACAGTGGGCGAAGGAAGCCGGTTTGAAGTCGTCCTTCCGATCCGCGAGCCTGAAGAGACAAGTTCTGAAGTAGATGCGGATGTTGCCGCAGCCTAAAGCTTCCCTCGTCTAACGACCTGACGCAGCGGCCGGCAGCCTACCGGCCGCCTGCGAATCAGCGACTACCAGAAGAGCGCGTACAAGACGGCCGTGATCGCGAGTATGGCAAAGGCCGCAATGTTGTAGACGGGGTCCTTCACCAGCTTGATCGAGCTCAGGTCGATACCACGAGGATGGTCTTTTCCTCTGCCTTCGAGGTACGAGATCACCACGATCAGCAGGATCGAGATCACAAACACGGCCATCATCCGGTGCATGAACGGCAGGCCGGGCGTCAGCACCTTCATGCCGATTGACAGCGGGATGCTCAGGAGGGCTGACGTCAGCGCGGCATTCGGCGTGGCTTTCTTCCAGAAGAGTCCGAGGACGAAGATGGCCAGCACGCCCGGACTGATGAAACCGGTGTATTCCTGGATGTACTGGAAGGCCTGGTCGAGATTGGCGAGCTGCGGCGCCACGAGCACACCGAGGATGATGGCCACGAGGCTGACGATGCGGCCGACCGTCACCAGGTGCTGCTCCGAGGCATCCGTCTTGAACATGTTGCGGTAGAGG
>CBFGYX010000553.1:0-1610 GCA_965653075.1 uncultured bacterium | reverse complement strand
ATGGCCGCCTCGATGTCGGCGCGGTACAGCTCCACGGCGAAAGCGCCCGACGCGCGGAAGAAATCACCCGCCTGGTCGAGCATGCCGGCGCGCTCGAGGTCCCGCCGGAATAACGCGAGGTTCCACGGACGCAGCACGCCGGTGTACTTCTGCATCTCGTCGTAATTCGGGTAGATGCTGAACTGGCCGTTCTCGTGGCTGATGACCGGCACGGGCGAGCGGGAGTTCGCCTCCGCAAAGTTCCAGTCGGTCGACGGGTAGCGGCTGTTGATGATGCCGGCTTCGTCGGAGTCGAGGTAGGAGATGGCACCGCGGACATCGGTCGAGAAGTCGGACTGCTCGGTGCCCGTGCGGAACGTCACCCAGAAGTCGTCGCCCTCGGCATAAGATGGATCCCACAATCGGTTGTTGGCGCCCTGCGCGTAGAGCGGTCGCGGATCGTGCGCGCGAAACTCGTCGATCATCTGCCGCAACAGATCGCGATCCTCGCTGATCTCATTCCCGAGCGCGAACATGACGAACGACGGATGATTGCCGTATGCGTCGAGAATCCGCTTCCCTTCCGCCATCATAAAACTCATCTGCTCGGGATCTTCGGCTCGGAACGCGTACCAGATCGGTAGCTCGGTTTGCAGATAGACGCCCGCTCTGTTCGCGGCCCTAAAAGCGGCCTCGGGCGGTGTGTATGAATGGAAGCGGAAGTGATTGATGCCGTAGCTCCTCGCGATGCGGAAGACGCGCCCCCAGGCGGCGGTGTCGGCGGGCGGGTAGCCTGTGAGCGGGAAGACGGCGGCGTCGTGCTTGCCGCGGAGGAAGGTGACGACGTCGTTAATGGTGAACTGCGTGCCGCGGCGGTCGAAGAGCCGGAGTCCGAACGGCGTGATTACGCCGTCAATAGCACGATCGCCATCGTGAAGGGTGACATGGAGCTCATAATACGCCGGGTCGAATTCGCTCCAGCGGACGGCGTCCTCGCCCAGCGGATAGCGCACGACGAACGTGGTGTCGGCCGTGGTGAGGGTGAAGAGGAAGGCGTGTGAGACGGGATGCGGACCTTCGCCGCCGACAAGTGAAGCCGCGAGGTGGAGCGTGGCGTCGAGTCGGTCGGATGCATCTTTAGCGATGCGGACTTCCACATCGACCGCGTTATCGTCGATGTCGGGGAAGACGCGTACGCGCTCGATGCGCGTCATGCCGGCGGCCTCCAGGTGGAGATCACCGATGATGCCGTTCCAGTTGGTCTGCGTGTTCTCCGAGTACGCATGCGAGCCTTCGACCGGGACGAGAGACGGGTCGTTGTCGACGGCGATCGTCAGGGTGTGGCGGCCCGGCGTCAGAAAATCCGTCAAGTCGTACCGCTGGGGCGTGAAGATGCGCTCACTGGAACCTGCCGGCCGGTCATCCACCCACACGTGCGTCACCTTGGTGCGCTCGAGCACCAGCTCGATGTGCTTGCCGGCCCAGCTTTCGGGGATGTTTACCTCGCGCCGATACCAGGCCGGACCTTCGTAGGTGACGAGGCGGCTCAGGTGCTGATACGTCGAATCCGTGTTGGCGAACCCCTTCCCGCTCTCATCGAGCGTGCCCGGCAGCGCTACCTCTTCGGAGAA
>CBFGYX010000552.1:0-1614 GCA_965653075.1 uncultured bacterium | reverse complement strand
CCGATGACTTCAAATCGATGCCCTCCTACTCGGATATGTTTGCCGAGAGGGGCCTCCTGTGGAAAAAGCTCCTCGGCTATGCGGCTACCGAGCACGATCACGCGGCGAGCTGATCTATCGTCGAGCGCGCTGTAAAAGCGACCTTCCTCGATGTTGACCTCGTGCACCCGCTCGTAGTCTGCGGTCGACGCTTCAATGCCGACGCTCGTTACCGTGTTTGGGCCGTAACTGATCGTCCGCTGTGTGTGGATCACAGGCGCGGCGGCAGATGCATAGCGCGCGCGCTGGTTGACGTAGTCGGCGAGTTCGGGCCGGACGTCCGGACGGTTAATGTATGTCCACCAGTCCGATCCCGTCACGATCCACGGCCATTTCTCGACGTAAAGGACATCTGTGCCGAGCGATGAAAGCTGCGAGTCAAACTCACGCTCGATGCCGTTGATGACCGTCACCATCGCCGTGACCGACGCAATACCGATGATGATGCCCAGCGACGTAAGGACCGTCCGCATCTTGTTGACCCGGATCGCGCTTAAGGCAATCCGGACCGACTCCCAAAAGTCGACGAAGTATCTGAACACAGTGGCCGGTGCGGATAAGGAATGAGGCTGGCGTTACGGACGGCGGCGCGTGATGGTTGCGCCGCGCGGGTCATTCTGCCGGCGCCCGCACGAAAAGGGGTTCGTAATCGCGTAGATCGTACTCGAAACGCAGCCGGTGATCCTTATAGGTCGGGTTGTAGTCGGCGAGCGTCAGGCGGAAACCTTCGATCATCGCAAGGATGGCCATCCCGGGGTGCTTGTTGGGGAAGGTATCGAAGGTAAAGTAATCATATCCGCGGTGGTGCGCCCGATCCATCATCTCAAAAAGGAGGCGCCGCGCGATACCCTGCCGACGATACGCCGGCATGACACCCCCTTTGGCGCTATAGAACGTCCGCTTGTTCTCGCGATAGCCAATCTTAAATCCGGCGGGCGTGCCCGATACGGTAGCGAGGAGGATCATCAGATCCTCGCGTGCGAACGAATTGATGATGCGATCCTCCTCGAAGATGCGCACGTTCATGCGCGCAATGACGGAAAGCTGCCGGCGCGTGAGCTCTTCGACGGCGACGTCGACGGGCTCGAAGCTGGAATCTCGTTTGTGGAGGGACATACTGGACGGAGCATGCACACGAAGCATGCATATTGCATAACGATGCACCGCAATATCCGCGCTACGACGGAGAAACGCAGCATGAGCTCAAGCAGCGGCGTCCGCCGCGGGATGGAACGAGGCCGCGGCCGCCAACATCCCACAAAACAATCTGCCGTACGTTTCAGCCGGGATCGTGCGGCCCAAGCTCGGGCGGTGATGGAGACTCACGGAGGAGTTGCAGGGGCTCGAGGATCGTTTCGGGAATATCGTCGATGAAACGGCTGGGATCTGCCAGGTAATCTCCCGAGAACCGTCGGTGCTGGATGATGGGATACGAGATGAATAACTGCGTGCGGGCACGCGTCAATGCGACGTACAGGAGGCGCAGCTCCTCATCGAGTTCGTCGGCGTCTTTGAGTGCGTAGGCCGATGGCAGAACGCCCTCGAGCGCACGGATCAGAAAGACGGCGTCGAACT
>CBFGYX010000551.1:0-1615 GCA_965653075.1 uncultured bacterium | reverse complement strand
TATCAATCGAGGATTTTCGAGACGACGCCTGCACCGACCGTGCGGCCGCCTTCACGAATCGCAAAGCGAAGACCCTGCTCCATCGCTACCGGCTGGATCAGCTTCACCTTGAACTGCGTGTTGTCGCCCGGCATGATCATCTCAACGCCCTCGGGAAGCTCGATGTCGCCCGTAACGTCCGTCGTGCGGAAGAAGAACTGCGGACGGTAGCCCTTGAAAAACGGCGTGTGACGACCACCCTCCTCCTTCGAGAGCACGTACACCTCACACTCGAACTCACGGTGCGGCGTCACCGAACCCGGCTTCGCCACCACCATGCCGCGCTCGACCGCTTCCTTGTCGATGCCCCGAAGCAGAAGACCTACGTTGTCGCCGGCCTCGCCCTGGTCCAGAAGCTTCCTGAACATCTCGACACCGGTGACCGTCGAGGTCATCTTCTCCTCCTGCATCCCCAGAAGCTCGACCGTCTCGCCTACCTTCACCACACCCCGCTCGACGCGGCCCGTAACCACCGTACCACGACCCGTAATCGAGAACACGTCCTCGATCGGCATCAAAAACGGCTTGTCCGTCGCACGCTCAGGCGTGGGAATGTACTCGTCGATCGCCGACATCAGATCCATCACACGGTCCTCCCAGTTCGACTCGCCGTTGAGCGCGCCAAGGGCCGAACCGCGAATCACCGGCGTGTCGTCGCCCGGGAACTCGTAGGCGTCGAGCAGCTCGCGAACTTCCATCTCGACCAGCTCGAGCAGCTCCTCGTCGTCGACCAGGTCCACCTTGTTCAAAAACACCACGATGTAGGGAACGCCCACCTGACGCGCCAAGAGAATGTGCTCGCGCGTCTGCGGCATCGGACCGTCGGTGGCCGCAACCACCAGAATCGCACCGTCCATCTGAGCCGCACCCGTCACCATGTTCTTGACATAGTCGGCGTGACCCGGACAGTCAACGTGCGCATAGTGCCGGTTCTCCGTGGCGTACTCGACGTGCGAGGTCGCAATCGTAATACCGCGCTCGCGCTCCTCCGGAGCGTTGTCGATCGAATCAAACGTCCGAGCCTGGTTCGCCGGATCCTGGACGCGACGATGAAGCACGGCCGCAATCGCCGTCGTCAACGTGGTCTTGCCGTGGTCCACATGACCAATCGTGCCAATGTTCACGTGCGGCTTGTCCCGCTGAAATGTCTCCTTTGCCATGACTAATGCTCTTTTCTAGTTTTCTTAGCTATTCGCTGGTTTGACCTCGGTTCAGGCCGCCTCGCCTGTTGCCGTCGTGACAATTTCGTCGGCAATCGATTTAGGAACCTCTTCGTAGGCCTCGAACTGCATTGAGTAAATGGCCCGTCCCTGTGTGATGGAGCGCATGTCGGTTGAGTACCCGAACATTTCGCTCAGCGGTACCAGTGCTTTAACTACCTGCGCGTCCTGGCGCTGACCCATGCTCTGGATACGTCCCCGGCGACTGTTGAGGTCGCCGATTACATCGCCGAGATACTCATCCGGCGTGATGACCTCTACCGCCATGATCGGCTCCATGATCACTGGATCGGCACGGCGCGCCGCCTCGCCTGTTGCCGTCGTGACAATTTCGTCGGCAATCGATTTAGGAACCT
>CBFGYX010000550.1:0-1620 GCA_965653075.1 uncultured bacterium | reverse complement strand
GGCGACGACGGCTTCGTGCGCGGTGTCTATACCGGCTTCGCCGTGGCACTGCCGGAAGGTGATCCCATCCGCCCCACCATGACCACCGGCGGCATCGATGCCGAGCATACCTGGCCGCAGTCGAAAGGGGCCGGCACAGGCAATGGCCACAGCGACCTGCACCATCTCTTTCCGGCAAAATCGAATGTGAACTCGGCGCGCGGAAATATGCCGTTCGGGGAGGTCGCTCCTGAAAATACGCGCAATTGGTATCGCGGCACACTCCGCCTCGACTCGACGCCATCCGACGATATCACGACCTACAGCCGCGAGGGCGCGCAACGGTTCCAACCACGGGATGCGCATGCCGGTGCCGCTGCGCGCGCGAGTCTGTATTTCTACTCGATCTATGAATCGGTCGCGGACGATGCGTTCTTTGTCGAGCAGATGAATGTGTTTGATGATTGGAACGAGACATTCGCTCCAACACCCGCGGAGGTACGCCGCTCGTATCTGATTTCGCAGTGGCAGGGGAATGACAACCCGTTTGTGTTCGACCCGACGCTCTCGGCTCGTGTGAAAGTCGACCTTGAAGAACCCGAACTGATGCCGATAGGTGATGCGCTCCAGCTTCCCGACGGCACGGTGGTCGTGACGGAGGGGATCGTAACACGCGCACGCGGACGATATCTGCGATTTCAGGATACGTCCGGCGCAATGACGGTCTTTCAGTCTCAAGGATCGTTGTACTCGGCCATCGAACGCGGAGATGTGGCCGAGGGCGACCATATACGTATGCGAGGAACGATGGACACGTTCAGCGAGGCTCGACAGATCGGAAGCGTGTCCGAGTTCGAGGTGCTCTCGCGCGAGAATGACCTGCCCGAGCCGGTCGTGCTCACGTTCGAGCAAATCGAGGAAGACGGCGAATCGTACGCGAGTATGCTCGTTCGAATCGATGGTCTGCAGATCGTCACCGATGGTAATGCCACCTTCTCCGAGAGCACGACATACCAGTTGAAAGATCGGGAAGGCGAACAGCGGGACCTGAATCTGCGAGTGCAACGCTCGACCGATTCCGACCTTGTGGGCGAACCGATTCCGGAGGGAACGCTGACCTTCACGGGAATCCTGGCGAAGTTTTTCGACGGCTTCCAGATCGAGGGCATCAACCGCACCGACTTCCAGCCGTACGTCGGATCGGACGCACCGACGATGCATGAACTCTCGTTCCGCGTCTCACCTGCATATCCAAACCCGGTGACCACCACGGCTCGTGTCGACATCGTCTCCGAGACAACCGACAATGTCCGCGCCGAGCTTTATGACGCGCTGGGGCGACGCGTCGCGGTGCTCCATGATGCGCCGATTGCGCCGGGCGTCGTCCATTCAATTTCATTCGACGGTCGCGACGTACCCAGCGGGATCTATTTCGTGCACGTCACGGACGGTATGAACGTCGACCAGCAGTCGGTCGTCGTGATCAAATAACCAGCCGTCTGATCGACTGCGGTGCTCGCGGGGCCCCGTAGTCGAGGTTTTCCTGTTAAAGTCTGCTACTCGTCGCCTTCGATCTGGAACGTGCGAATGTACTCGACGATTTCGTCGATGCGGCGCTGAACGACCTCCAGTGGTACCGGC
>CBFGYX010000549.1:0-1622 GCA_965653075.1 uncultured bacterium | reverse complement strand
GGTTCTCGGGATGCCGCCGCAGGACATCCTCAAAAACTGCCTGCGCGCCGGCATAATCGCCCGCGGTAAGCAGCACCTGGGCGTGGGTCAGGGCAAGCTGGGCATCGTCCGGATTCCGCTGGTACAACCGCGCCGTTTCCTCCTGAAGCGAAGCGCTGTCGCCCAGCTCGGCCAGGGCGTGAATCCGCATCCGAGTGAGTCCGTCGTCAGCCGGAAAACGGTGCAGTCCGTCACGAGTGGCCTCCTGGACGGCGTCCCAAGCTTCCATCTGCAGGTAGGCGTACGCGAGACTTCGATGGACCTGCAGCTCGTCCGGAATGAGTCGCCGGGCCGCACGAAAGTGACCCGTTGCGGCCTGCCAGTCATCCCCATCCCCTTTCAATATGCCGACGTGCAGGTGCAGATATCCGCTCCGGGATTGCAGTTCGTCGAGCGAGACACCCTGGGGAAGCGACGCCTGCCCCGACATTGCGCGCTGAACAATGCCGTCAATCAGATGGAGCGCTTCCTCGAGGCGTTCTTTTTCGAGAAGGAGGTCTGCCTTGAGCAGGTTCAGGAGCACATGCACCGGTGCGCGGCGAAGCCCCGCATCGACCAGCCGCCGCGCATCCGCCGTGCGATCGAGTCGATAATAGGACGCGACGAGGGGCGGATAGAGCTCAACCATCGAGGAGTCTTGCGCGAGGGCATGGCTCAGAATCACAGCTGCCTCGCCGTATTGCCCCTCCTGATACAATTGAACGCCGCGCGCCACATCCATCGGCTGGCTGGCAACATCAGCGGCCGAAAAGGCAGTTAGGAGAAGGACGAAAAATAGACGCGTGAATCCCCGCAACACTTCCTCGTTCGTTTGACACGCCGGGTTATCGTTCGTCTGTCGGCACCATCAGGCGCACCGGCCGGCTCGCCCGGCTCTCGTTTCCGGAGGCGTCGACAGCCCGCACCTGGTAAAACGGCTTGTCGTCTGAAAAAGGCAGCGTCGTTTCGGTTCCGGTGATCAGGGTGGCACTGACGCGCTCGTACGCCCCGGTGGCAAGGTCAGAACGATAAACGACGTAGCCGGCGATGTCGGTAACGGGCGACCGCTCCCATCTCACAATCACGTCCTGGCCCAAGCGATACGCCTGCACGTTGCGGACGGCGGGCGGCGGATCGAAGTCGCGCATCTGAAGCACCGCTTCGGTGGAGAAGCCGCTTTCGTTGCCGAGCGAGTCGATCGCCGTGGCGGCGTAGTAATACGTCTCGCCTGCCCGTACGCTGTCATCCTGTACAACCAGCGTGGATGCAGGCAACCGCGATACGGTCTCGTATGAGCCACCTTCAAGCCGCCGATGGAGTGCGTATTCGGTCACATCGCCTGCGTCGGAAGCCGTCCAACGGACGATGGCGCGGAGCCCGCCGTCGTTGACGGCGACGAGGTTGGCGGGCGGCGGTGGCGGCGTGAGATCCGGGATCTGCAGATCCACGAAGAGCGTGTCGCTGAAATTGCGTGCACTGTCGGCAGCCACGACGCCGTATCGGTAGAACGCGCCCTCGGCAAATCCGCTGCGAGTGCCGGCAGATTCGTCGATCTTGCCGGCATCGAGGTAGCTTCCTCGGCGAACGGACTCGCTGTTTACCTG
>CBFGYX010000548.1:0-1629 GCA_965653075.1 uncultured bacterium | reverse complement strand
GTAGTAACCCGGGGTAACGCGCGGCCTCGATTATATCGCGAGGAACGACGTCTCGAAGGGTGTACCCCTCGCGTGCCGTAGCCAGAATGGCGCTCGGCCCGCACTCAACGCGGCCATCGAACATCCGCGTAAAATGAACGCCGAGAAACGGGAAGGCGGGGTTGGGCACCGGATAGATCAGATTGCGACAGAGACCGCGGCGCTCCGGCTTGAGCTCGAAGTATTCACCCCGGAACGGCACGACTCGTACCGACGGATTCTTGCCGCTCATCTTTGCGATCCTATCCGCATAGAGTCCGGCGCAGTTGACACCATATGCAGCATCGACATCGCCCGCGCGAGTTTGAACGGTGACACCGTTCCGCCGCACCGACAATCCGATAACCTCCGCGCCAAGTACGACTTCACCGCCGCGTTCCACTATAATCTCGGCGAGGCGTCGGCAGACGCCCCCGTAATCGGCAATGCCCGCGTCTTTCACATAAATCGCAGCGACGCCGCGCGCATGGGGTTCGAGTTCGCGCAGCCGCTCTTTTCCGATCAACTCGGCTTCAATCCCGTTCGCTCGACCGCGCTCGAGGATACGCTGAAGTCCCGGTCTCTCCGACTCGTCGACCGCCACGATGACCTTCCCGCACATTTCGTGCGCGATCCCCTCACGCTCGCAGAACTCAACCATCCGGCGTTTGCCCTCGCGGCAATTGATGGCTTTCAACGAGCCCGGGCGATAGTAAATGCCCGAATGGATGACGCCTGAGTTCCGGCTCGACTGATGCGCCCCGACCCGGTCTTCCTTCTCGACCACCATCACCCTCTTCCCGGGATGGCTTTGCTGTAGGGCAAAGGCAGTCGCCAATCCAACAATTCCGCCGCCAATCACGACGACATCGCACGTACCGGGCGTCACAGCTCGAGTCTCAGGCTTCCATATTGTGGGGAAGGGATGCAGGCGTCATCTGCGCAGGTAACTCAAACTGTCGGCTGTGAATCGCCGGCCGGAGACATCGAAGTCGCGGGTGAAGCGGCCGTTGTCGCAGACATTGCCGCCCACGAGCATCTCGAGCTGATCCGATGAGATGGGCAGGATGCCGCCGGCGGCCTTTACCACGGGGCGTATCATCCATAGCGGCTGAGGCAACTTCGGCCGAGGCGCGAGGCCTGCTCCCCTTGCAATCACATCGAGCACGTCTCGATAGGCAATTTTATCCGGCCCGCCCACGCAATAGATTTTGCCCGCCGCCCCGGGATTCGTGAGAGCTTGTACAAACGCCGAAGCCACGTCCTCCACCGCCACGGGTTGCAGCCGGTACATCCCATCCCCAAAAACAGGGAGCACCGGAAAGGGCCGGATGAGCTGCTTCAACAGACGGGAGGCGAACTCAACGTTATTAGGGCCGGGGTCGCCGAAAACGATCGACGGACGGAAGATGGTCCAATGATCGAAACCGGCCTTGCAGACGTGCTGCTCGGCTGCCCACTTCGTCCGCTGGTATCCTGAGTTCGCATTCGCGTCAGCGCCGTTCGCGCTCATGAGGATAAACGTTCGAATGCCCTCGCCGCGTGCTTCCTCAACCACGTTGCGCGTACCGCTGTCGTGGATGGCGCCGAATGTGATGCCGTTCGACGGCT
>CBFGYX010000547.1:0-1633 GCA_965653075.1 uncultured bacterium | reverse complement strand
AGACGCGCGGACACCGTGAACCCCACCGGCGAGTTCTCCCGCCGATAGTCGGCAGCAGCGTTGAGCGCCAGCCCGACAGCGGCGATGCTCGACGGCGCGTCACGCCGTGTGTTGTCGGGAACCAGTCCGTTCGCCGGATTCGATTCCTTCAGGAAATACGCAAACGTGTTTCGCTGGAGCGTGTCGAGCGCCCTAGGGAAGCTCTGAAATAGAGATGTTTCTTCGGGCTCTTGTTACGAACGGCCTGTACGAACGGGGCGATACGCATGCTCGTCGGTGGCGCGGGCTCGCGCCGGCGGCGTTAGGTGCCGGGCGGCCGCCGCGCGACGCTACCGAAGACACCTCGCCCCCGCCGGCTGCAGTCGGCGCCGCAGGAGGTACAGGTTCGCCAGCGCGAATGCCGCGAACACCCGCGCCGTGTTCTTCGCCAACCCCCGATAGCGGACCTTCGTGAAGCCCCACAGATGCTTCACCACGTGGTAGGCGTGCTCCCCACGGGCGCGAATCCGCGAGCGCGCGCGGTTGATCTGTTTCCACCGCGTGCTCAGCGGGTGCTTCGCCGTCGGCCGGCGGTTGACGCGATAGCGGATCCCCGCCGCCTCGGCTGCCTGCCGATCGGCTTCCGCCCAGTACGCCTGGTCGCCGTAGAGCTCGCGCTCCTCCCCGTGCAGCAGTTGTGGCAGCTGCGTGATGTCCGCCTCCCCGGCGTGCGTCGTCGTCAGCGAGTGTACGATCCCGCGCCGGTCACTGCCGGTGTGGACCTTCATCCCGAAGTACCACGTCTTCCCCTTCCGCCCCTGCTTCATCTCAGGGTCCCGCGTGTCGGTCGCGTTCTTCGTCGAGCTCGGCGCGTGGAGGATCGTGGCATCCACCACCGTCCCGCTCTTCAACAGCAACCCGCGCTGCTCGAGCAGGCGGCGGACGAGATCGAACATCGCCTCGGTGAGCTGGTGCCGCTCGAGCAGATGGCGGAAGTGGAGGATGGTAGTTTCGTCGGGGATCGCGTCCTCACCGAGGTCGACGCCGACGAAGCGGCGCATCGCCTCGCTGTCATAGAGGGCATCCTCGGCTGCCGGGTCGGACAAGTCGTACCAGTGCTGGAGGAAGTAGATGCGCAGCATTGTCTCCAGCGGCATCGCGCGGCGTCCGCCCGCGCCGGTCGGGTAGTGCGGCGCGATCAACGCCCGGAGCTCGGCCCACGGGATGACGGCGTTCATCTCGGCAAGGAACTGTTCGCGGCGCGTCTGCTTCTTCTTCCCACTCCACGCGAGTCCGGCGAACGTCTGTTGCTCTGCCATGTCTGCCTCAGCGTCGGCGTTAGGACGGCACCACAATACGTCCACCGCCATCACGCCACCATCCCTTTTTCAGAGCTTCCCTAGTGCTTGTGCACGTTCGTGTGATGCTTGCAGGTCGCGTTCGGATTGAACTGCGCGAACATCCCGTTCGGGTTGTCGCGATACAGCCACACGTGACGGTCGTAGTGCGGCGCGAAGTTGTGGGCCTCGTCCACCTTCGTCGCGGGGTCGTCCACCATCCGATCGTACGGCACACCCTGGAACGACGGCGGGGCCTTGTTCCCGGCCAGCTCCCACGACTTGATGAACACCAGGTTCTCGACGGCCACGAGCTG
>CBFGYX010000546.1:0-1635 GCA_965653075.1 uncultured bacterium | reverse complement strand
TGCACGACCTGCTGGCGGCTTCGCTGGAGGCGGGCGAGCTCACGTTGCTCGGCCTCGGTCCCGCGGAGAAGCTCAGCGTTGCGGTCAACGTTGGCTTGCAGTTCTTCGCGGCGAGCGTTGATCTCGGCCATCGTCTCTCGGGCAACGGCGAGGCGAGCACGCCGGTCGTTAGAGAACCGCGCCAGATACCGGGCGCGGACGAGCATCTGGTTGATCGACTCGGCCGACATGATGAGCGCAAGGTCGTGCATCCGTCCGAACTTGTACGCATGCCGCACCCGCGCCTGATAACGCTCGCGCATTTCGTCGAGGTCGCGCTCGAGCCGCGTCAGGGACGTCCGGAGCGAGTCGCTCTCGCGCTCGAGCTCTCGGATGCGGCGGCGGTAGGTCTCGTAGAGCTCTCGGCGGAGGGCGATTTCGCGGTCCATGTCCTCCAGCGTCGAAAGCGTGGCACGCTCGGCTTCGGCTGTTTCAGCGAGCCGCCGCTGATCCTGCTCGATCTGATACCGTAGATCCTGCAGGCGTTCTTCGGTGGCCTCACGATCTGCGGCCTGCCCGTGGGCGAGGCCAACGGCAGCAAAGACAAATACGATCGACGCAAGAATTCCCCTCATCCCCACACTACCTGCTGCCGATGAGTTCGCGCTGAGCCGACCGGTTTACCCGCAGCGACATTTCAAGCGGCCCCGGATTGACCGACACATCGCGGTACACCAGGGTGACGCTCGTCTCGTGCCCGGGTACGTTGAACGCGATGCGCCGCGGAAGCATGTATCCGCCGACATCAGCGTGGTCGCTATACAGCCGCTCTTCGACCAGTTCGCCGGATGCATCTCGTTCTTCATATCGCAGCACGCTCCAGAGCACGGGATCCACGACGAGCGTACGGTGCTGGTCGCGGCCGCTCGTTGTTTGATCACTCATCGTGTAGTACCGTCCCCCGGAATTAATCTGCCACCGATGGGCTATGTCGGGAAGAATGGTTCCGATGAGTGTCCGGAACGCTTCGTCGCCGCCGAGCGGTACCGGCAGAATGTCGCGCGCCTGGTCGATCCCACCGTACGACAGCTTGTTGCGCAGCACGTCGTACACGAAGAAGCTGTCGCGCGTGACCAGCGCCCGCAGCCCCTCGATGCCGAACTGCCCCACGCTCAGATATAACGAATCTGAAGCACTGGCTCGCACATTTACGGCATAGGTGCCGCGCTGCTGTGGCGACTGGATGTTGATCTGACCGCGGGCCGAATAGGTCCGGATTCCCTGGGTCGCCTCGGCGATCCGATCGGCGACGTCCATCGCAGACAGAGCCGGCAGGTCACCGCTCGGGGCATCGGGCCGGTCATCTACGACGGCACGCGGTCCGCCACAGGCCGACAAGACGATGGCGGTGGTTACGACCAGGAGAAATCGGGTGCGGTAGGAATTCAAGTTTATCGACCGGCAGTTTTGGGATACGGATCAATGTAACACTTGGAGCGCAGCGGCTTCGTCCATGCGGTTCGTACGCTCGTACAATTCGATGAGCGGGCGGCGGAATCGCTCGAGATTGCCGCCCATGCTTGTCACCTCTTCGAACGCCTCGGTCGCAGCGGCAAGGTCATCCGCCGCGTACAGAACCCACGCGCCGGCTTCGAG
>CBFGYX010000545.1:0-1636 GCA_965653075.1 uncultured bacterium | reverse complement strand
GCCAACGGCAAAGATGACGCCGCCACGCGCGGCGATTCATTTCTGCCGGCCGTGCTGCTCGACGACAACACCCGTGACGCGGTCGCCGTCAAGTACGAGCTCCTTGATCGGGCTGTGCATCCAGATGTCGACACCGGCGCGCCGGGCGCCGGCGGTAAGGCCGGCGGCGAGCGCCTTCCCGCCCGCCACCATCTCCTTCCTGATCAGCTTGCCGCCCGTGCCCTGGATGACGCGCTGCATGATAGTCGGGAACGCCCGCAGCGGCCGACGCGCCATCAGGTTCATGATCCGGAAATCCCGACCCGTGATGGGCATCGGAACCGGCGCGGCACTCGCCTCGCTTGAGCGGAGGATCGAGGCGCCGCCTTCGATGCGGTTGGCGTCGAACGGCTTGGGCTCGACCGCCCGGCCGATGGCGGATCCGCCCGGGAGGTCGGCAAAGTAGTCCGCATACTCGTGCATGTGGCCGAGCTTGAGCGGCGTGGCGGCCAGAATCTCGTCGACCACGGCGGGTGCCGTTTCGACGTAGGCTTCGCGGCGCTCGCGCGGAGCGGTGTCGCCCACGAGGTTGTCCAGGTAGGTCATTACGCGCTCCTTGGTGTCGACCGCGCCGGCCTCCCGCAGGATGCGGTTGTTCGGCAGCCACATGCCGCCGCCAGACATCGACGTCGACCCGCCGAGGTACGCGCCTTTCTCGACGACGAGCGTTCGCATGCCTCTACGTGCGGCAGTGATCGCGCCCAGCAGGCCCGTGCCCGCGCCCACCACCACCACGTCGTACGTGTCGTCCCAGGTCTGATTCTCCGCCATGTTCGTTCTCCTCTTCCTCCTCGATGAAACAGATCGGGTTCCACAGGGCACTTGGAATCGATGTTCCAGTGCACAGGGCGCTGCAGGCGGAGCCGACAGGTCTTTTACTTTGCGGTATCGATCAGCCGCATCATTTCACCAATACCATCCGTCGGGTCTCGGAGAAGCCATCCGTTTTCAGGCGGTAGAGGTAGATGACTTTCACGCGCTTGATCAAGTCACCGCGTCGGCTCCCAGATAAAGTCGCCGCTGCGGTTGATGTAGCCGATCCCGCTATCGACCTCGACCATGGCGACGCCGTCGTTGAAATCCCATGCCCGGTCAAATCGTGGCTCGATGATGACATCGCCGTCGCGGTTGATGTAGCCCCACTTATCGCCGACCTGGACGCGGGCGAGTCCGCCGGAGAAATACCAGGCCCCGTCGAAGAGCGTCTCGATATCAACCGTCCCATCGGCTCGTCCAAACCCGAACCGGCCGTCGTCGCGCATCGGCTGGAGGTCGGTATCGTCAACCTCGCGCTCTTCGAGCACCGACGGGTTGAGCTCAAATTGGGGCTCGACGCGAAGAACACCTTCGGCATCGATGTATCCCCACTGGCCGTCGATCATCACTGGAGCCAGTCCGTCGGAGAAGTGCCATGCATCTTCGTACTGCGGCTCGATCGCCACATCACCGTTGCGCCGGATGTATCCGTACAAGCCGTTCTCCCGTACGAGCGCGAGATCGCGGCTGAAGTTGGCGGCCCACTCGTAACGAGGTGTAACGACGACTTCTCCCTGCGAATCGATAAAGCCCCAACGTTCATTTTCGACGACGGGATACA
>CBFGYX010000544.1:0-1640 GCA_965653075.1 uncultured bacterium | reverse complement strand
TCGGCCCGATACCTGATTGTGCGGTTCGCTTCCGGATCAGCGTCTCATCTTCGTAAAACTCCCCTGCCACCATCAGTTGCGCATCCGGCAGATCACGTAGAACGCGAGGCATAGCGTCGATCAAGACGTCCAGTCCTTTGTAATTGCGGATGAAGCCAAAGAACAGAAGCACCGGCACCTCGGGCGGTAGGCCGAGCACGCGGCGCGCTTCCTCCTTCTGTACCGCCTCGTCGAAATGCGTGTATACCGGATGGCCCGCTTCAAGTATGGGTACGCTGACACCCAGAGACCGGATGTCGTCTCGCACAGCCGACGATATAGTAAGGAGTGAATCGCAGCGTCTGAGCCAGTACCGGCTCAGCATCCGGTCGCCCGGCCGCGGCCGGTGCGGCACCGCGTTATGGACCAGCGAGATGATCCGGCTACCGCTGCGCCTTGCCCGGCGTGCCACTGAGGCGTACGCCGGCGCAAAGAACGACAGCCAGTATGAGAACACGACAAGGTCGTACGCCTCACGCCTGATGCGATTGCCCGTCGACCTCCATGTTAGTGGATTGATCGAATCGAGCTGCGCGATCGTGTCCTCGGGCAGGTCGCCCTGGTCGGGCTCCAGCTGCGTTTTTCCCGGAAACAGAAGCGCGGGATATTGCCGGCTGAAGGTCTCGAGCGTCACGTGATGGCCGCGGCGTCGAAGCGCGCCGGCAAGCTCGCCGGTGAAGTGGGCAATGCCGCCGCGAAACGGACGGGCCGGGCCCACGATTGCGATCTTCTTCGGCTGAGCCATTTAATTGTAGATCATTGGCCGGGGTTCAAGCACGTTCCCCACCCGATAACCGGCGCCTCGATCCATATCCCGCTGGATCATCATCTCACCAAGAAGGCCCGTCGTGAACATCTGCGCGCCCAGCAAGATCATCATTACACCGAACAACAACAAAGGCCGGTTAGCCAGGGCGTAGCCGAGCACGATCTTCTCATACGACAGCCACAGGCTGATCAAGAAGCCGGCTGCAAATGCCAGCGTGCCGAGCGTGCCGAAGAAATGCATTGGCCGCGCGGCAAAGCGAGTCAGGAAGACGACGGAGATCAGGTCGAGGAATCCGCGTACATAGCGCTCGAAGCCGAACTTCGTGCTTCCGTGCTTGCGCGGATGATGGACAACCGGCTTCTCGCCAATCCGGTCGTATCCCTCCCACTTGGCCAGTAACGGGATATACCGGTGGAGCTCTCCGTACAGCGTCACGCTTTCGACAACCTCGCGGCGGTAGATCTTCAGCCCGCAATTGAAGTCGTGCAAGGGGATGCGTGAGATCTTGCGCGTGACGTAATTGAAGAACCGGCTCGGAACGGTCTTGTTGAGCGGATCCTGCCTGACTTTCTTCCATCCGCTGACGAGGTCCAGCTCCTCCTCGTCGATCATCCGCATCATCGGCGGGAGTTCGCGCGGGTCGTCCTGCAGGTCGGCATCGATCGTCGCAACGAGCCTTCCCTCTACCCGCGCAAAACCGGCGGCCAGTGCCGCCGACTTGCCGTAGTTCCGCTGAAGCCGTACTCCCGCGAAGCGCGGATCGCTCCGGTGGATCTCCTCGATGACGCTCCACGATCCGTCGCGCGATCCGTCATCCACCATCCACACCTCG
>CBFGYX010000543.1:0-1643 GCA_965653075.1 uncultured bacterium | reverse complement strand
AGATATGCGGCGCCGACGGTCAGGATCAGCGCGAGGACGACCCACCATTTATAGGGCACCAGAAACGACACGATCCGCCGTAACAGGCGACCGTCGAGCCCTTGCCCGCTTTCTCGCGTCGTATTTTTTGTGTCGTTATCCGCCAATTCCTATACCTGCCTTACAAGGACCCGCTTTAATTCTTCCGCCGCGTGGCTGTTCTCGAATACTCGGCGAGCCTCTCTTACAAGGATATCTGTGGATTGATATCGGGCGCTGAAATGACCGAGGAGGAGTTTCCTCGCGCCGGCCTCCGCGGCAACACGCGCGGCCTCGGCGGCCGTGCTGTGGCCGGTTCGAACGGCACGCTCGGCGTGCTCGGACGCGAAGGTGGCGTCGTGGTAAACGAGATCGGCCTCACGTGCAAGCTGAACGCCCTGGTCGCACGGACGCGTATCGAACACGTACGCGAACGACGCGCCCGGCGCAGGCGGCGATACGACATCCGCCGAACGGATGATGCGACCGTCGGAAAGCGTGATGTCGGAACCCGATTTCAGGCGCCGAAACTGTTCATGTTCTGTGGCGCCAAGACTGCGCGCACGCTCGGCATCGAGGTTGCCGGGTAACGTTTGCTCCTGGAACCGGTATCCCCACGCAGGCACGCGGTGCTGAATCGGACGCGCTTCGACGGTGAAGTCGGGTGTCTCGACCACGGTTCGGCGCCCTTCGCCTGATTCGAGCTCCACAAAATGAAGCGTGAAGCTCAGCTCATCCACGCCGAGTCCGGGTATCTGCGTAAGGACGCTCGTGAGTGGCCGCGGCCCGACGATCGTCAGCGGTTCTTTCCGGTGGTTGAGGGACAGCGATGTGAGCAAGCCGGGGAGTCCGAAGAAATGATCACCGTGGAGATGGGAGATCAAGACGGCGTCGATGCGGGAGGGACTTAGGCCGGCAGCCATCAGCCTGAACTGCGTGGCCTCGCCGCAGTCGAATAGCAGAATCCTGCCGCCGCGTTGCAGCGCGGCGGCCGAAAGCCAGCGCTCACGGGTGGGCGTGGCGGACGACGTGCCGAGCGGGATGACCTCCGTCTTTATCAAAGCGAACTGATCTCCTCCTCGAGCAACTGCTTACGGTAGAAGTCGGCATAGACGCCGTCCTTCTCGATCAACGCATCGTGGGTGCCGCGTTCAACGATCCGGCCCTCATCCATCACCAGAATCAAATCCGCATCCTGGACAGCCGAAATACGGTGACTCACGATCACGATGGTTCGCCTGCCGTAATGCTCCTTCAGGCGGCTGAGAATCCGCTGCTCGGTCTGCGTATCTACGGCCGAGAGTGCGTCGTCGAGGATGAGGATTCGAGGCCGGCGTATGAGTGCGCGCGCGATCGACGAGCGTTGTTTCTGCCCGCCCGACAGCGTGATGCCGCGTTCCCCCACAAACGTCTCGAAGCCGTTGGGGAACTGCTCGATGTTATCGAGCAGCTCGGCCTCGTCCGTCGCACGTTCGATGTGCGCCGGCGGCGCGTCGATCTCACCGAACGTGATGTTGTTGGCGACGGTGTCGGAGAAGAGGAAGACCTCCTGCGGAACGTAGCCGATGTTGGACCTCAGCACCTCGGTTGGGATTTTGCGGACGTCATGCCCGTCGATCGATACC
>CBFGYX010000542.1:0-1647 GCA_965653075.1 uncultured bacterium | reverse complement strand
GAAGCTGCTTCGCGCCATCTTCGGTGACAAAGCCGGCGACGTCAAAGACGCGTCGTTGAAAGCACCTCCGGGGATGAACGGCGTCGTCATCGACACGAAGCTGTTCAGCCGCCGCAAGCTGGATCCCGCGTCCAAGAAGATCGAACAGCAGCGTCTGGCCGAGCTCGATGAACTCGAGCAGCGTGAGCTAGCGAATCTGAACAATCGCTTCTGGGATAAATTCTTCGAGCTCGTCGAAGGAACGACGTCAGCCGGAGTAGAGGACCGCGAAGGCCGCGTACTGTTACCGGAGGGCAATCCGTTCACGCGTGAGGCATTTGCCGAAGTCCTTCCCTCGCAACTCAGTGCCCGCGGCGGACTGACGTCGGACGAAAGCGTCAATAAGAAGCTTCGGATTCTATTCCGGAACCACCGCAAGGTGTACTTCCGGCTCGACGCCGACCTCAAGCGTGAACGTCACCACGTACAGATGGGTGACGAGTTGCCGCCGGGCATCGTTCAACTTGCGAAGGTCTATATCGCCAAGAAGCGTAAGATCCAGATCGGCGACAAGATGGCCGGCCGGCACGGTAACAAGGGTGTCATCGCCCGGATCGTTCCGGAAGAAGACATGCCGTTCCTGGATGATGGAACGCCTGTCGACATCTTGCTGAACCCGCTGGGCGTGCCTTCGCGAATGAACCTCGGCCAGATCTACGAGACGCTCCTCGGGTGGGCCGGCGCAAGGCTCGGTAAGACGTTTGCAACGCCGATCTTCGACGGTGCGACGCATGAGCATATTGCCGAACAGCTCGAAGCAGCGGGTCTTCCCGCCGACGGCAAAGTGCAGCTCTTCGACGGCCGCACAGGTATCCCGTTCGATGAGCGGACGACCGTCGGGATGATCTACATGCTGAAGCTGAGCCACCTTGTCGAAGACAAGATCCACGCGCGCTCAATTGGGCCCTATAGCCTCATCACGCAGCAGCCGCTTGGTGGTAAGGCCCAGTTTGGTGGCCAGCGTCTCGGTGAGATGGAGGTCTGGGCGCTGTACGCTTACGGTGCGGCTCATACGCTGCAGGAGATGCTCACGTACAAGTCGGACGACGTACAGGGACGCTCGAAGGCCTATGAGGCGATCGTCAAGGGCGATAATATGCCCGAGCCGAACGTGCCGGAGAGCTTCAACGTGCTGGTGCGAGAACTGCAGGGCCTCGGCCTGGAAGTCAGCCTCGATTAGGGCGGCTTTTGGTGCTATGCGCGGCCGGAGATTGATCCGGCCGCCCGTAGCCTCCGATCGCCGATTGCCAACCCCCTACTGCCCGAAATATTATGTCATACGGAAAGACGCAGAAACTCAAAAAGAACTTCAGCAGCATCACGGTAAGTCTCGCTTCGCCGGAAAGCATTCTGGAGCGGTCTTATGGTGAGGTTCTGAAGCCGGAGACGATCAACTACCGATCGTTCAAGCCGGAGAAGGATGGGCTTTTCTGCGAGAAGATATTTGGACCGGTCAAGGACTGGGAGTGCCACTGCGGCAAGTACAAGCGCATCCGGTACAAAGGTATTATTTGCGACCGATGCGGCGTTGAGGTCACGCAGAAGGCCGTCCGCCGTGAGCGGATGGGCCACATCACGCTTTCGGTACCGGTCGTCCACATCTGGTAC
>CBFGYX010000541.1:0-1647 GCA_965653075.1 uncultured bacterium | reverse complement strand
CCGGCGGTCAATCAGATCGAGATTCATCCTTATTTCGGGAATGAGGCGGTGCGTACCGCCAACAGGCGGCATGATATCGTCACGGAAGCGTGGGCGCCCATTGCCAAAGGCCGGGTGACGACCGACGAGACGATCCTGTCGATCGCCGAGCGTCACGGTAAGACGGCGGCTCAGGTGGCGCTCCGGTGGCACCTGCAGCGAGGTGATGTCGTGTTTCCGAAAACGGCGACGCACTCCCGCATGAAAGAGAACATCGATGTGCTCGACTTCGAGTTAACCCCGGATGAGATGGAGCAGGTGGGTGCACTCGACCAGGGAGACGCGGGCCGAATCGGACCGCACCCGGAAGTATTCGCTCGCCTCGGCTGACGATCCGCATATCAAAAGCGTCGAAGACGCGACGCGGCTTCATGAGGGAAATCCTGGTGCTCATTTGGTGCTTATTGACGGGATGAACCACGTGTTGAAGATTGTAGGCGATGACATGGCATCGCGAATGGCATCGTACGGCGATCCCACGCTTCCCGTCGCGCCGGGTTTGATTGAGGCGGTATCGTCGTTTGTAAACGACCTTTGCTCCGAGTCGCGCTATCCAATGAAAAAGGGCCTGATCGGTATCGACCAGGCCCTTCGGTTATAGTTGAGCAAGCGTTCTTGTCCACGTGGCGCGAACCACGCGGTTACCCAATGCTAATTCTGCGGTGCCGGCTGGTACGCCTGCGGCACACGTGGCAGCTGCGGGAACGTGACCAGCGGAAACTCACCCGTTAGCGACTGCAGGAACGCGACGATACGCTGAACCTCGTCTTCGTTGAACGCGCGTCCGAGTTGTGCCGAGCCCATCACCGAGACGGCTTCCTCGAGCGTCGCGGCTGAGCCGTTATGGAAATAAGGTCCGGTTTCGGCCACGTTGCGCAGCGGCGCGATGCGGAAGACGTACTCATCCGCCTCACGACCGGTGACTTCGGCTCGGCCGAGGTCTTCTCCACCCTCCGCGTGTGTGAAGCGAGCGAATCCCTGGCCACCAAGAAGCACGCCGTTGTGGCATCCGGCGCAGCCGGACGACATGAACAGATCGAGGCCTTCGGCCTGCTCCGGCGTCAGCGCGTCGGTTTCGCCTTCGAGGTAGCGGTCAAACGGCGAGCCGGGTGTAATAAGCGTTCGTTCGAACGAGGCAATCGCTTTCGTGATATTCTCGAACGTCAGCGGGTCTTCCTCGTCGGGGAAGGCGGCTTCGAAATAGGGCAGGTAACCCGTCTGGCGCAGACGCTCGACGGCTTCGTCGGGCGTGAGGTCCATTTCAACGTGTGCCTGGATAGGCCCTTCGGCTTGCTCCTCAAGCGTAGCGGCGCGGCCATCCCAGAACTGCGAGCCGAGGAATGCGGCGTTGTACACCGTGGGGCTTCGGCGCGGACCAATGCGTCCGCCTTCGCCCACGGCGCGAGGCAGGTGGTCGACGCCCGCGGCACCAACCACGTGGCACGTGTTGCACGAAATGACCCCCGACCTGGACAGCTTCTGTTCGAAGAACAGCATGTGGCCGAGATCGATGCCCGCCTCGGTGAGCGGGTTATCTTCAGGCACCGGCGCCTCGGGCGGAATAGGCTCGAACAGCTGCGCGACAACCGGATATCGCTTTAACGGATA
>CBFGYX010000540.1:0-1648 GCA_965653075.1 uncultured bacterium | reverse complement strand
CGATGCCTCATCTGCCACGTCCAGTCGCGCCATTGTTCTTTATTCAACTCCACACTCACCTCGATACCATTACTCCGGCCGGCCGCTCGACCCCGACGCGCCTAAGCGCTCGATCGAGGATTTCGGCCAGAAAGTCGTTGTACGATCGATTCATCATCTCAGCGATGATGGCGAACGTGCCATCCGGCGCGAACGTCGGCAAGGGATTGATTTCCAGGAACGACGGCTCGTCCTCTGAATCGAGACGGAAGTCGATCCGCGCGAAGTCCAGACATTCCAGCTTCTCATATATAGTGATAGCATCGCGCTGCAGCGCCGCCTCGAGCTCAGGCGTGAGCGATCCGCGGACCTCGTACTCGATGTCGCGCTCCGGCATACCGCGGTGCTCCAGCGCGTGGATGCCGATCCCCGTCTCCACATCCACCGCGCGCGGCAGGACGGGCAGTGCCTCGGGCGGGCCGTTACCAATCACGCCGACCGTGTACTCGCCGCCCTCAAGAAACACCTCAACAATGGCGTCCTGGCTGTATGTCGCCGTCATCCACGCCACCTCCCGAATCAGTTCATCGACCGATTCCACCCGGCTCGACTCGGTGATTCCCTTTGACGATCCCTCGTAACGCGGCTTAACAAACAGAGGGAATCGTCCAGGTAGATCGTCGGCGTCGACGGCATCTCCGGATCCATACACCCGGTACGACGGCGTGCGGACCCCCGCCGCAACGGCCAGGTCCTTGGTCCAGGCTTTGTCGAGGCTCAGCGACATCGTAAGCGCGTCGGATCCCACGGCCGGGATCCCCGCCATCTCGAGCAACACGAGCGCATACGCCTCTCGATTGCGGCTGTGCGCCGCCTCGGTGATGTTCACGGCCGCATCCAGCCGCAGTCCGTCCAGCTTTCGGAGCAGATCATACGCCGTGCCCACGCGGACAGCCGTGTGGCCGAGCGTGATGAGCGCCTGTTCGAGCGCGTCGACGGTCTCCGGCGGCTCGTACTCGGCATCGGCATCCACCGGCTCACCCGGCTTCCAGGGATAGTCCTCAAAGAGGTCGTATATGAGTCCGATTCGAGCCATCAGAAGGGCGACATCGAGCCGTAGGTGCTGATTTTTTCGGGATTCTGCCTAAGTCCGGAAGACCAACTAATCACCGGCTGATAGGCCGCGCCACGTGGAGCGTTCCCCGTATGGCGGTGAATGAGCAATGCAGATGTTGCCAGTCGGTAGCAAACACGCCGGTGGCCTCGGCGTTGGCCGCGACTGAAAAAGCAGGAGTATATCCTCATGTCTAAACAGAAGGCACATCTGGTACTCGCCGGAACGACCGGGGCTGTGGGGCTTGACGAGCTCAACCACGCGCTCGCAAAAGGCTGGACCGTGAAGCATGTATCACCACTCGGTGGTGCGGCCACGGGCACTCAGGCTGAGGCAGCGTTATGCGTTGGTGCACTCGTCATCCTGCAACTCAACGATCGAATGGAGATGGATCTGCCTGTTGTCGAAGAAGAAGAACTTCTCGACGACCTGTTGGAGGGCGACGGCGCCAACGCCGACGTCGACCCGGCCACGTAGGGAAATCCCCTACACATGAGAGCATCGTAACTCCTTAACCTGCTGCACATCCGGCAGCGGCAGTTTATCCGACATCAA
>CBFGYX010000539.1:0-1659 GCA_965653075.1 uncultured bacterium | reverse complement strand
GCAAGTCGTTCCCTCCGCGGATGTCGAGGGCGATGTTGGCCTTGACGGTGAGCTCGCAGGCGAGACACTCGCTGAAGATGCCGAGGCAGATACGGCGGCCGATGTCGTTGATCCGCTATCTCCCGACGCCTTCTCGGCTGATGAGAACCCGCTGCTTGCCCGGCTCCAGCCGGTTGGTCAGGGGGTGATCTTCGGTGCCGTAGCGGTATCTGATACCGCCGCCGTCAACGCGATGCTGTCACGGCCTGAGGTTCAGGCGATGATGCCGACCGGTATCGAGCTTCTTTACGAGGCCAACCCGATCGGACGCGACGAGCGCGGGCAGGACGTCTACTACCTGCTGGGCGTCCGCGACAACATCGAGCTGACCGGTGACGTGATCACCGAGGCTCGCGTCGACTTCGACGAACTGAACCGTCCGCAGGTCACGATGGTGATGAACTCGGAGGGCGCACGGTCCTGGGCGCGCATCACGGGCGCCAACATTAACCGGAACGTCGCTGTGGTGCTCGACGACCTCGTGTACTCGTATCCGACCGTCATTTCACGGATCGTCGGCGGCCGTTCGTCGATCACCGGACTCGCAAGCCGCGAGGAGGCGCAAGACGTGGTGACGATCCTGATGTCGGGCGCACTGCCTGCGCCGGTCGACATTGTGGAAGAGCGCACGGTCGGCCCGAGCCTTGGCGCCGCATCGATTCGGGCGGGCTTCCTCTCCGTGGCGGTAGGCCTCCTGATCGTCGCGCTGTTCATGATGGTCTATTATCAGACGGCGGGCTTCGTGGCGAACCTCGCGCTCCTTCTCAATATCATCTTTATCCTGGGCATCCTGGCCGCCTTCGGGGCAACGCTTACCTTGCCGGGCATCGCGGGTATCGTGCTCACGATTGGTATGGCGATTGACGCCAACGTGCTCATATACGAGCGAATACGCGAGGAGCAGGCAGCCGGCAAGACCGCCAAAGCGGCGATGGAAACCGGTTATTCCAAGGCATTCAGCGCCATCTTCGACGCCAACATCACCACATTCTTTGTTGGTGCCATCCTCTATTCATTCGGAGTCGGACCGATACAGGGCTTCGCCGTCACACTGATGGCTGGAATCCTGTCGTCGTTCTTTACTGCGATCGTTGTGACTCGGGTTGTTTTCGAGTACCTGATCATCGATCGACGGGCGTCTGTCAGCTACGGTTGATAGCGCATCATTGAGGCAAAACTCTCCGACTCATACAGGCGCATCGCGCACCGCCAAGGAATAGAAACATGCGGATATTCGAAAACACGAACTATCAGTTCATACCCAACAGGAAGTATGCCTACCTCGTCTCGGGCGTACTCATTTTCTTGAGTCTTGCTTCCCTCGCCATTCGTGGTCTGGAGTTCGGCATCGACTTCAGCGGCGGAATGGAATTCGTCGTCTCGAGCGATGAAGCTTACGACGTCGTTCAGGTGAGGACCGCGCTCGCGCAAGATCTCGACGGAGAACCCGAGGTAGTGGCATACGATCTCGGCATGATCCGAATTCGGACGGCGGCCGAGGGCTAACCGGCCGAGATTGAAAGTGCGATTCTGACCGGCCTGAATCGGGAATTTCCCGGGTCGATCCCACAAATCGAGCAGTCCGACATCGTCGGGTCTCGATTCTTTGCCGACCTCCCA
>CBFGYX010000538.1:0-1661 GCA_965653075.1 uncultured bacterium | reverse complement strand
GATGCGCCAAAAGCGATTCTTAAGAAAATGGTAATCCTGTCGGCGGATTCAGGTCGACAGTTGGTGTCCGATGGCGAGTTGCACCTGCGGAGAAAGCACATCCCGCAAGCGGGCGGTCCGGCCGGACGGCGATGTCTCGCACAGAACGAAGGTGCCGGGCTCGAAGAAGATCGACGCGCCGGTCCACAGGTGGACCAGTGCCTCGACCTCCGGCTGGTGTGCCACGATCAACGGTCGCTCCGATGCGTCGAGCCTTGAGATCACCTCGAGGAAATCGTCGGAGGAGGCGTCGAGCGCAAGCAGGGCATCTCTTTCCACCTCGACGTTCAGGACGGATCCGATGATCTCGGCCGTTTCCACGCAACGTATCAGCGGACTCGACAGGATGCGTGTGAAGTCGAAGCCACTCGCTCGCAGCGCCGTCGCCTGTATTGCAATCCGGTGCCGGCCGGCCCCGGTAAGGCGTCGTTGTGCGTCTGAATGACCGGCCCGCTCGGGCTCGGCAGGTCCGTGACGCATGAGTGCGATGTTCATTTTGCCGAATATTGTTAGACTGAAAGGCGGCCAGCGCATTGTTTACCGACGGCCCGGTACACGGTCAGAGCCGGAGGCTTGTTGCCGATTGAGGTATCCGAGCCGGCCGATCGACACGCACAGGAACTACGATAATAGGGAGATCAACATGAAAGTCACCGTGATTGGTGCCGGGAATGTCGGCGCCACTGTGGCAGACACCCTCGCCCAGAAGGACATCGTCAACGAAATCGTGCTCATCGATATTGTTGAAGGGATGCCCCAGGGCAAGGCGCTCGACATCCAGGAGGCCGCGCCCATCCACCTTTTCGATACACGCGTGGTCGGCACAAATGACTATGCCGACACGGCGGGCTCCGACATCTGCGTCATTACGGCCGGGCTGCCGCGCAAACCGGGGATGAGCCGCGACGACCTGCTGCTGAAGAACGCCGACATCGTACGTTCGGTGACCGAGCAGTTCGTAGCGAAGAGCCCGAACGCCATCATCATCGTCGTCTCCAACCCGCTCGACGTGATGACGTACGTGGCGTACATGGCGAGCGGCTTCCCCAGCAGTCGCGTGATGGGGATGGCCGGCGTACTCGACACCGCCCGCTACCGCGCCTTCCTGTCGATGGAACTCGGCTGCTCGGTGCGCGACATCCAGGCGCTGTTGATGGGCGGGCATGGCGATACGATGGTGCCGCTGCCGCGATACACGACGGTCGCAGGCGTCCCGCTTCCGCAGCTTCTCGCCGAAGACAAGATCAACGCGATCGTCGAGCGTACAAAGGTCGGCGGCGGCGAGATCGTCAAGCTGATGGGGACGTCGGCGTGGTATGCCCCCGGAGCCGCGGCGACGGAGATGGTCGAGGCCATTGTAAAGGACAGCGGACGCGTGCTGCCGTGCGCGGCGTGGCTCTCGGGCCAATATGGCCACTCGGATATGTTCATCGGCGTGCCCGTTCGCCTGGGCCGTAACGGCGTCGAGGAGGTGATTACGGTCGAGCTCGACGCCGACGAGCAGGCGCTGCTGGATTCTTCGGTCGGGAGCGTCCGCGAGACGCTCGATGCGCTGGAGCGGTTGACGGCGTAAGCCTCGCTCGCAGGATTATCGCTACGGAAGGGCCGTTCGCACATCGCGG
>CBFGYX010000537.1:0-1665 GCA_965653075.1 uncultured bacterium | reverse complement strand
AGTCGGTGATTGGTTCATCGATCGCGTCGTGCTACTGAACCTTCAGGCTGCTGAACCTCAGTTGCCAAATCTCAGGCTGCCATATCTTAGGCTGCCAACTCTTAAGCTGCGGAGGCCGCCGGCTCTTCGGCGTTCACCGAGCTGAAGTCGACACCCGGCCGCGCACTTTCGCGACGGACCTCGATCTCCCGGTAAAGCCTGACGGTGGGCGCGCGAGATTCCTCCGGCGCTGCAATCGCACTCGGAGCCGTTTCTTCGGGCACCTCGGATGCGGCTGCTGTGGCCATCTTCCACTGGGCAATCGATTCACGTACGTGGAGGTAGCCGAGCGTACGAAGTCCGAATACGGCCGTGATTGCTGTGAGACCGAGAACAATCACGGCATACACGGGGATCGACGCCGACATCAGGATTGCGGCAAGCGCAAACCACGCAGAGGCGGCGTAGAGCACCATAACGGCAGAGCGAACGGAGCCGAGACGCGAGAGGCGGTGGTGGATGTGATCGTGGTCGGGCGCACAGATGGCTTTCCGCTCGAACAGCCGGCGCAGGACGGACAGTCCCGTGTCGATGATGGGGAGGCCAAGCACGACGACGGGGATCGCAAGACTTACAAGCGGATCGGCGTGCATCGGGGCCCGGAGCGTAAACGCCGCGAGGACGAAGCCGAGAACGAGGCTACCGGAATCACCCATGAAAACGGATGCCGGGTTGAAGTTGTGGTACAGGAAGCCGAGCACGGCGCCCGCAAACGGGATGGCGAACGCCACGAGCGCAATGTTGCCGTGAAGCCCGAAAACGGCCGCTGCAGCGACGAATGCGATGATGACGACCCCACCTGCCAACCCGTCGATCCCGTCGATCAGGTTTACCGCATTGACGACACCGACAACCCAGAGCAGCGTGAGCGGGATGGCGTAGAGCGCCTCATGAAATCCGTCCCCGACGAAAAAGGGAATGCCGGAGAGGTCAACGCGGATACCGGCGTGAATGAGCAGGTAGGCGGCGATGACCTGAAAAAGCAGCTTCGCCTTAAAATTGATCCCGACCCGATCATCAATGACCCCGACGCAGAAGAGAAGAAGTGCGCCGACCCAGAAACCGGACGGTGGCAAGCTCAAGCTCAAGCCAAGAATTGGCTCGACGGCGATCAGCACGATGATGCCGGCGACGGCACCTGCGGCGATGGCAATTCCGCCAACGGCCGGGACGGGCTTATGATGGAGCTTACGCTCTCCGTCCGGACGGTCAACCCAGTCTCGCTCAATCGCCCAGCGCCGGATGGATGGAATCGCCAGACCGGTGGTCAGAACCGACGCACCAAGTACCAGCAGTAGTAGAAGCAAGCTCATCTATCGTCGTAGCGTTTCGTCAGAACCAATATTCATCATCCGCTCAGAGCGGCTGGAAGTCGTTGGCATATCCCGTTCGGGTGCATGCCTCAGGATCTGTCGAAAGTCTACGGCGCGGCCGGGCCCGCCACGTTCAACATTCAGCGCGCCCCTGAAGGTGTTTCGGCATCCTCATTTTGCGCCATCTGGTGCGCCATACGAGCCCCAACTGAGCCAAAAGCTTAGCACCGGCTACGCGCGTTACACCGGCGTCAAAATGGAAGCGGTTACGAGCTGCAAAACCCCGGATATCGTGCAGAAATCACGAAGATGG
>CBFGYX010000536.1:0-1669 GCA_965653075.1 uncultured bacterium | reverse complement strand
GACGCGGACCACTATCCTTTCGCGCTTTATCACTTCTTCCCTCGACTGCACGATAGCTTGCTCGCGCTGCGCAATGTACTGCGCAGACGGCCGGCGACCGCTATAGCCACGTCCCACTGATATTATTCATGCCATCAAGCGCCGACATCGGACGCGTACTGATAATCCGCCACGGCAACCTGTCGCCGACTGAGACCTTTATCCGCACGCAAGCCACGCACCTCTCGGATGACACCGTGCTCGTACACGGCTGGCCGCCGCGTGTCTGGCACCCCGGAGATCACGAGCGAATCCATGGAGACACGCTGCAGCGGCGCATCTGGCAGTCGCTCCGGTCGAACATCTTCGGGACGTACGAATCCTACCGTACCGCTGTTTACGAGTCGATTATCCGGCGATTACGTCCGCAGGTGGTACTCGCTCAGTACGGTATGGCCGGAGTGATGGTGATGGATGCGTGCCGCAAGCGCGGCATCCCGCTCTATGTTCATTTTCATGGGTACGACGCAAGTAAACAGGATGTGTTTGATGAGTGGGGCGACGGCTATCGGCGCATGTTCGGCATGGCCGACGGCGTGATCGGCGTCTCGCGGTTTATGTGCGATCGATTGCTCTCGATGGGCGCAGATCCGGACCGACTCTACTGGAACGCCTGCGGTGTTGATCTCGAAGGTGTACGACCGGCACAGCCTGAATCGGCACCGCCGACATTCGTCTTTGCCGGGCGCTTTGTCGAGAAGAAGGCCCCGCACCTGACCATACAGGCTTTTGCGCGCGTGCATGCCGAAGCGCCGGATGCCCGGCTCGTGATGATCGGCGACGGCGAGCTAATGGGCGTTTGCCGCGACCTCGTCACGGCGCTCGGATTGCAGAACAGTGTCTCCTTCATCGGTGCCCGGCCGCACCGCGAGGTCCTCGAGACAATGCGTGCGGCGCGTGCCTACGTGCAACATTCCGTGACCGCCCTGAGCGGCGATATGGAAGGCACACCTGTCGCTGTCATGGAAGCCGCAGGCCTTGGTCTACCGGTCGTCTCCACGCGCCATGCGGGCATACCGGATGTGATCGATCATGGCCGCACGGGCTTGCTTGTGGAAGAGCGTGATGTCGAGACGATGGCATCATACATGATCGACCTCGCGATGAACCCGCTCCTGGCAGGTGCGATCGGATCGGAAGCCCGTCAGGATATCCTCGCCCATCATACGGACGAGGTGAGCGTCGATCACCTGAGACAGATCTTAAGCGGCCGGGCCAGGCCGTATATACGCGAGACACGCGAGCCTAAGAACGGAGCCGGTGAGAAGGGGATACCGAAGCCGGCCCGAAAAGGTGGCCTTGTCGAAGCCCGATTGAATTAGCGGGTGCTTGAAGTAGAAAGACGGCATGCACGATGTGATCTGCCGGGCTTGCCCTCACTTCCGGCGCATCTTCCGGATTATGGCGCGAGCTTCGGGTCGCGCACCGCACGCAACTGAATCCAGCAAGTAGGTTCCCCATCCCGGGACCTGGCGCCCCCTCGCCTTACAAGCTGCCGGCTTTATCGAACGGTCCGGCTACAGAACACGTCGAACGCGGTTTACGGGACCGGGGACCACATGAGACGCGCAACCACGTCCACTCCTGGATGAGAACCTGATCCACGGGCGATGGGCGCCCAGTCGTCATC
>CBFGYX010000535.1:0-1677 GCA_965653075.1 uncultured bacterium | reverse complement strand
CGGACTCGAACTCATCGCTTCAGAGAACTTCGTGTCGAAGGCCGTGATGCAGGCCATGGGCTCGCCCCTCACCAACAAGTACGCCGAAGGGCTGCCCGGTAAGCGTTATTACGGCGGCTGCCAGTTTGTTGATGTGGTCGAGGATCTGGCGCGCGACCGGGCGAAAGAGCTGTTTGGCTGCGAATGGGTCAACGTTCAGCCGCACAGCGGTGCATCGGCCAACTGGGCCGTGTACCTGACGCTGCTTGAGCCCGGGGATACGTTTCTGGGTCTTGACCTGGCGCACGGGGGGCACCTCACGCACGGCAGCCCGGTCAACTTCAGCGGACTCCTTTACAAAGCCGAGTACTACGGCGTGGAGCGCGACGGCCCGCTTGCCGGCCGCATCGACATGGACCGCGTGCGCGACCGCGCGCTGGAGGTCCGTCCTAAGATGATCTCGATCGGTGCGAGCGCCTACACGCGCGACTTTGACTACGAAGCCTTCCGGAGCATCGCCGATGAGGTCGGTGCCGTGCTGTGGATGGACATGGCGCATACGGCGGGTCTCATCGCAGCGGATCTCCTGAATGATCCAATGCCGCACTGCCACATCGTATCGACGACGACGCACAAGACGCTCCGCGGTCCGCGCGGCGGCATGCTGCTCATCGGGCGCGACTTCGAGAACCCGCTCGGCAAGGTGGCGCCGAAGAGCGGCCGTACGAAGATGATGAGCGAGCTGTTCGACTCCGCCGTCTTCCCCGGCACGCAGGGTGGCCCGCTCATGCACGTGATCGCGGCGAAAGCCGTCTCCTTCGGCGAGGCGTTGCAGGACGGCTTCGCCTCGTATCAGCGGCAGGTCATCGCCAACGCGAAAGCGATGGGCGAGGCACTCGTCGAACGCGGCTACGACCTGGTGTCGGGTGGAACGGACAACCACCTCATTCTCGTCGATCTGCGCAATAAAGGCCTCACCGGCAAAGACGCCGAAGATGCCCTGCAGCGCGCCGAGATCACAGTCAACAAGAACATGGTGCCGTTCGACGACCAGAGTCCGTTCGTGACCAGTGGCATCCGCCTCGGTTCGCCTGCTATGACCACGCGCGGCCTCAAAGAAGACGATTTCAGATATATCGCCGAACTCATCGACCGCGTGCTTCAGAACACAGGCGATGAGTCGATTCAAAACAGTGTACGGAAAGAGGTGGGCGAACTCTGCGGGCGGTACCCGCTCTATGATTTAGCGAACTAATCGGAGTGCGGGGGTTGGTTGGAACGTAGCCGCGCCGCTGCCGGTAGATGCCCGACGTGCATTGTGCACGCGACTGTTGTGTACACGGCTATGGAAGGATGATCGCGCCCGAGAGCCGGATTTATTGTCGTTGTAATGAAAGCGCAGAAACTGATGGAGGCCACTGGGGCCGCCGAAACAAGACTGGTCGATTTGGGGCGCCGGCTTTACCACCGTGCGCTCGTGCGCCGCGAGGATGAAGCGATCACCGATCCGCGCGGACAGCCGATCGGCTGGCTGCTCGACACGCGCATCCCCATGCTCGACTCCGAGCTGTTCCTCGAAGTCGGCTCCGTGCTCGCCGAGCGCCTTCGGCAGAAGAATGTGCATCAGGTAGCCGGTTTCGGATTCGGGGCATTCTCGATGGTCAGTTCGGTTCTCTCCGCGCCGGGCGAGCCCGCCTT
>CBFGYX010000534.1:0-1687 GCA_965653075.1 uncultured bacterium | reverse complement strand
TCGTCCGACCCTCGATATAATCGGCGATGTCGTTGGTGTCGAGACGGACGGCCTTACGGCGCAGCAGGTCCTCTACGTCGACCTCGCGGATTTGCGAGACGGAAACGCTGCCGCTGATGAGCTCGTAAATGCCGGGAATAATGCGGTAGTCGACCTTGGCCTTTTGCGCGAGATCCACAACGCGGCGCACCACAGAACCCGTTTGCGACGGAATGGCGATGATGATTTCGTCGACGCGCTGCATCCGCGCGACTGCCGGAAGGTTGTCGATGCGTCCGAACACGCGCAGCCCGAGGTAGCGCTCGCGTTTCTTCGACGGGTCGTCATCGATGAAGCCAACGGGGAGGCGCTTCGCCTGCGGGTTGCGCAGCATCTCCCGCGCGATCATCGTGCCTGCCTCGCCGGCGCCGACGATCAGGACCCGGCGGCTCCGCTTACGTCCGCCGTTGGCCAGATGAGACCGCTCCTCGAAGATCATCCGGGCCGTCACTCGGGCGCCGCCGAGCAGAATGAGCGCATTGACGGCTTCGATAAACGGAACGCTCCGCGGAATGGATACACCCGTGGAGATGAGCGCGAAAATCTGGAAGACAAATGCATAGATCCCCACCCCAAAAGCCAGCGAGATGAGGTCGCGCAGGCCTGACCGGTGCCAGCTTCGGCGGTTGAACCCCAGATACCATGCAATGACCGCCTTGATGGGCAGGCCGAGCAGGACAACCAGGGCAATGTCGGGGAGGTAACGCGCGGTTTGCGCTTCGAGTCGAACATAATAGGCCGCCACCAGAGCGAGCGACCAGAGCACGACATCAATAAATAACTTCGTGTAGGGACCCTTCATGCTTCGGCCAATCATCAATACGGCACGCATTCGACAACTACTCAGGGCGCAGGCAAATATATGGCCGAACGCCCGACAATAAAGTAACGGCTTAATTAAGGCATACTAAGCACGGTCGCGGAAAATAGTGCTGGAAAATACTACCCGTGCCGGTATGACCTCTAACAGCGCCTCTAGGAACGATTCAACATACGCCAATAACCGGGAAAGCCGGACTGAAGAGAATGTGAAGTCGCAGGCGAAACGTATGGATGAGGATGGGGCGGGAATGACCACCGCGCACATCCTGCACAGGTGTGTGATAATTGTGCATCATCGCGCGTAGGGCGTTCCAAGGCCTGCCGGTTTAGGTGCCAGATGTCAGTTGTCAGTTGTCAGTCGTCAGTTCTCAGTCGTCAGTTTTCGGTTCCGATGAGGTCTTTTGTCATTGCGAGGAGCGAAGCGACGACGCAATTCATGCGGCCGTCGTCAGACATAACCGGTTTCTCTAGACGACAAAGACGGGCCTGAAGGCCGTCCCTACGTCGGGATGCACGGCCGGCGTTCTATCACTAGTCGTACCAGGTCGCTCTACAGTCCCGTCGTCCCGAGGCCGATCGCCCCTCCCCTTTTGACAGGCCTCAGCCGTCAGTTCTCAGTCGTCAGGTTTCGGTTTTCGATCTCTTTTGTAATTGCGAGGAGCGGAGCGTCCCTGCCGCAGCAAGATGCCCGTCATTCACGTGACTCCCATCCATAACCTCCGGACGCCGTAGCGGTCGAAAATACGTTCGTTTGATACCAGTATGAGGCCTTCATCGAGAGCCTGCGCTATCAGCATACGATCGAACGGATCGCGATGCGGTCCCG
>CBFGYX010000533.1:0-1697 GCA_965653075.1 uncultured bacterium | reverse complement strand
AAATCGCTTTGCGATTTCAATACGTCGCTCTCCCACTTACATCGCACGGATCAACCCTTCGATCGCATCCAGACCATACACGATGTCGACGATACGGTCGCCATCCACACGCAGCCCGATCAACGCGTGATCGATATTCCAGCCCGAGTCATCTCGGGAAACGCGGCCGCCGGCCCGGTCAGCAAATTCGCGGATGGCTTCTGCGTCTTCGCTTCCGGCCAGCGTCCAACGCTCAGGGTCGGCATTGAAGCGGTCGCCGTATTCCGCCAACGTCTCCGGGCCGTCGAACTCGGCATCAAGCGACAGGCTTACCAGGTGCAGGCCGCTCTCAGACTCGGCGGTGTGTTGCTGCAATTGCGAGAGCCGCTGCGACTGCGCCGGGCAATACTCCTGGAGCGGACAGCGCACGAAGAAAAAGGTGATCACCTTATGCCGAGGCTCCATTTCCTGAAGCTGGAAACTCCGCCCGGCCGCATCATAAAGCTCGATCGCCGGCACGATATCCCCTCGGCCGAGCGGGTTCTCCGGCGGCGCCTGGCTGTCCTCCGATCCCCAGTTATCCGGGTCGCTGTCGCCCGGGCGAAGCCGAATCGCCTGGAACGTACCGTCGATGTGTGCCAGGTCGAACAGAATCTCATCGCCCGGTGAGTAGGGTGTTACCTCCCGCGGATCGGCAAGCTGCAGATCCATCACCATCGCCGGCATAAACCCGGCGATCTCTTCGTGATCGACCGTCATCACGCCGTCCTCCGGTGCGAGGCGGACGATCACGCCTCTCACATTACGATATACACCGCTCCGGCCGCTGTCGGCGGCATGCTCGTCGTGCCCGGAATCCCCACCGAGCATGCTTCCCACTAACCATCCCACCAGTACCGCAACGGCTATAAAAGCGATGCCGCGCATCCACGGCTTCGTGGTGTTCTGCTTGGAATCCGCCATCATTACGTCCTAATATTCTTGTCGGTCGAGCTTCCTGACAACGACTGTAAAAAGTGCTACGATCCACGCGGCGAAGACAGCAATGGCCACCAGCGAGATGTGTTCAAACACCCAGCGGCCCGTTTCGAGTCCGTCGGCGCTGAACGGCACCGAGTCCAGCCCGACCATGGCGCCGATCCGGAATGCACCGGCGGGGTTGATCAGTAGCAAACCAAGGAATAGCCACGGGGCGTTCTCGATCCACGGCGCCTGCCCAAGGACGAGCAGGCCGAGCTCCCAACCGGCCACGCTCATCGCCCATGCGAGCAGCACAGCGAGCAACCCCGATACCGGCGCCGCCAGCATCCCGATGCCCATTCCGGCGATCAGACAGACCAGCAGAAACCCGATAGGCAGGCTAACCATCAGCAGAAAGTTATCCCACATCCCCGCCTGAACGACGGCCGGTCCTAAAAATAGAATCAGCACCACGAGGCCCCACGCGCCCGTCCCGAGTAGTTTGCCCGCGAGTAATTCAGCAGATCCGATCGGCTGGGCCGCCAGGAATGCGCCCTGATCGCGCGCTTGCTGACCACTGCCCCAACCTGCCAGAAACGCGAAGAGCGATCCGAAGAATAGCAGTGCCTGGATCAATATAAGCGGCAGCGTTTCCGGTCCCGGCGATGCCACCAGAAGTGCCGAGCCGCCGACCACGCCGGCGAACGCGAAGAGCGATCCGAAGAATAGCAGTGCCTGGATCAATATAAGCGGCAGCG
>CBFGYX010000532.1:0-1708 GCA_965653075.1 uncultured bacterium | reverse complement strand
GCGCGTGGCGCTGCAACAGAATCAAGCGGAGTGCCGCTCCCGCATCAACGTGCTGATGACCGCCGTCAGGACGCATCCGAGGAAGAGTACGATTGCGAGCGCCGTCCCAAGGCCACCCCACATGCGAAGGCCCGGCTGCAGGAGAATGTTGCCCGCCGTGCGGACGAGCAGTGCCGCGTGCAGCACTACGAGCGGCAGATAGAAGTATGGCCGGTAGAAGAGAGGGAGGGAGAGTACCGAGGGAAAGATGATCGGCGCGTGCCCGAAGATCATCGAGAAGACGAAACCGACGAATACGGCATGCAGGTAGGCGTCGTAATAGGGGCCGGCGATCTGGCCGCCGAAGAATATCATCAGCGCGCCACCGGTGATCATCCACGCGTAGCCGGCGAGTAGACATGCCGCTACGTAGCGCGTAAGACCGGTCATCTTTATGGTGTGCCGCGCGACATCGTACCTGGCGAGCCAGATTCCCATAAGCACGAGTGCGGATCCCGTGAGGCGGACGCCCGGGCCGGGGTACAACGACGACAGGATGAGCCCGGCCGCGAATAAGATTGCGATGCCGACGAACATCCGCTGAACCCGTGGAGCGTGCATGATCATCCGGCTCAGTTCGAGTCGCTCTCCTGCGATCGTCAGGACAAGAAAGCCGAGCCACCAGTGGACGATGCTGGAAATGTCGGCGCCGAAAAGCCACACGATGTTGCCGATAGCGAGCGCGACGGCGCCGGCAGCCATCACCTGCATAAATACGTCCTGCTGTTGCCGCAGGAGCGACACGAACACGGCTACGAGGATCAGGCTTCCCGCCGTCAATAACACGGCGCCCACGAGACCAAGCCCCGCCATGAGGCTGATGCTGCCCACGCCGGCGGTAAGTGGCGCGAGATATGACCAGAGCTTGCGAAGGGCAACGGCGCGCTCGAGACTGATCAGTGTGCCCAGAAATCCGGCCACCATCAGAGGGCCATGCGCCATCGGGAGCGTGGGGCTGATCGCAGGAATGGCCCAGCCGAAGCGGTGCACACCCGCCCAGAGCGCCGCGATGAGCGTAAGCATCGACACCGCCACAAGCGGGATGCGCAGCACGCGGCGGTCAACGACCGACACGCGTTTCGAGGCCGTAAGCGTCCGGGATGCCGGGGCGTTAGTCGCGCCGGCCGTGGATGACGCCGGCGGGGCATTGCCCAGTGACTGATGGCTGGGCGACTGGTTGCCCGCTGACGGATCGTGCGGCGACTGATCGTGCGGTGATTGGGCCGTTGTCGCGGATTCTACGATGCTCATCGCCGGAAGCGCCGTCCAAACATCCGCTCACGTACGTCCGTCTCGATCATCATCGGCGACCACGGTGGGTTCCAGATGATGTCGATGTCGACGTCTTCGATCCCCCGAACGCGCTCCAGTACGGCGCGGGCGTGGTTAGAGATGTGGCCGCTGAGCGGGCAGGCGGGCGTCGTCATGCTGAGTACCAGCGAAACTCGCGGCAGATCGAGCTGGATGTCGTACACCAGGCCCAGGTCGACGATGTTGATACCGACTTCCGGGTCGATGACATACTTCAGGCACTCGGCCACGTCAATCCGGCCCACGCCGGATTCAGCCGGCGCTTCCTTCAGCGTGCTTGGCGATGCGGACGCGCCAGTCGAGGGGGCCTTGCTCCAGGTATTCGAAATTGAAGTTGCCATCGCCTTGTTCAACCTTC
>CBFGYX010000531.1:0-1708 GCA_965653075.1 uncultured bacterium | reverse complement strand
CTCCAAAGCTCAAAGCCCAACTCCAACTCCCAACTCCCAAAGCTCGACGCCCCAAGCCCAACGCCAGCGCTCAAAGCCCAGTGCCCAAAGCCCAGCGCTCCAAGCTCAAAGCTCGAAGCCCAAAGCTCAAAGCCCAGCCTCTCATGCCCCGCCTACTTCTGATCTTCCTCACCGTCCTCGCCTTTCTTGCGACGAGCTTTGAATCCGCCGCCGCGCAGGATGCCGGCGCCGAGCGTCCGCAGAACGTCATCCTCTTCATCCCCGACGGATTCGGGCCCGCCGTCGCCACGTTCGCGCGTGATTACAAGCGCGACTATCTCGGCGAGGGCGCTGCGCTCGTGATGGACGGCATCGAGGTTGGCTCGGTGCGGACGTGGTCGACGGACAGCCGGGTGACGGATTCGGCGGCGGGCGCTACGGCGTATGCGGCCGGCGTCAAGACGTACAACGGCGCCATCTCCGTCGACACCTTGCAGCGGCCGCTGGGCACCATCTTGCAGGGTGCGAAGGCTCGCGGGATGGCAACAGGGGTCGTGTCGACGGCGCGGGTGACGCACGCCACGCCGGCGGCATTCACGGCGAACGTGCCCTCGCGTGACATGGAGAATGAGATCGCCCGGCAGCAGCTCGACCTGGGGCCCGACCTCATCATCGGCGGTGGGCGGCGCTTCTATGAGCCGGAAAATGACGGCGGACGTCGGACCGACGGTGTCAATCTGCTTGATGTGGCGCGGGAGCGCGGCTATTCAGTGGCCAACGAGTGGGCTGACCTGCAGAACGTGCAGTCGCTCCCCGTTCTGTCCCTTCTCAACTCGAGCCACCTGCCGTTCGAAATTGATCGCGATGCCGCGCGCGAGGCGAGCCTGCCCGAGCTGACCGAGAAGGCACTTGAGCTTCTTGCCGCCGACGGCCGCCCGTTCTTTGTGATGATTGAAGCCGGACGAATCGATCACGGCTCACACGCTAATGACCCGCAGGCTACGTTGCACGAAACGTTGGCCTACGATGCGGCGATCGAAGTGGCGCTACGTTTCGCCCGAGCCGATGGAAATACGCTCATCGTCGGCGTCTCCGACCATGAGACGGGCGGCATGACGCTCGGCCGCAATGTCGACGGCCGGTCGATATACGGCTGGGAGCCCGAGGTCATCGCACGTGTGCAGGCATCGCAGGAGCAGATCGTGCGGCGGATGCTGGAGGGCGATACCCCGCCGGCCGTGCTGCTGCAATCACTCGCAGGGATCGACGATCTAACTGAAGCCGAAGCCGCGCTTCTCGAGGTCTCGGCGGGTTCGTCCGGTCATCTCACCAGCGCCGTCAGCGGGATCATCTCGCGGCGGGCCCGCGTCGGCTGGACGACGAACGGGCACACGGCGGTCGACGTGAAGCTGCACGCGTTCGGACCCGGAAGCGACCGTTTTGTTGGCAATTATGAGAATGCATACGTCGGCCGCACGCTCGCCGACCTGCTGAATATCGACCTCGACGCGCTCACCGATCAGCTTCGGGCCGAGGCGGCCGTGGATTCCCGCTGAAGCACTTCACATCCGACGCCGTCCGCCGTACCATACGGCGGAATGGTAATGTGTGATGTATGGCATGAGCGACTCCATTGAGCTTGACACCGGTCTTGACACAGACCTGACGTATGCCACCTTCGTGGTTGTCGACACCGAGACGACTGGCGTCTCGGCCGACCGCGACCGGC
>CBFGYX010000530.1:0-1708 GCA_965653075.1 uncultured bacterium | reverse complement strand
TGTCATTATACTTGGCCGCGCCGGGCTCAACGTAGCGGGCAATGAAGAACAGATCGAAGGCATCCCCGCGAGCGACACACGCGGCACGTACGGAGGCGACGATGATGACGACGACTCCGGCGTCTTCCGGTACGTTTCCATACGCCACGGCGGCGCCAGCATCGCGCCGAACAACGAGATCAACGGCCTGACGATGGGCGGCGTTGGCCGTGGCACGACAATCGAGTACGTGGAGGTCTACGCCAACCTTGACGACTGCTTCGAGTGGTTTGGCGGCACCGTCAATACCCGCTACCTCGCCGGCGCCTTCTGCGGCGACGACACGTTCGACTACGACGAAGGCTACCGCGGGCTCAACCAGTTCTGGTTCGGCATCCAGTCGCCCGACGATGCCGGCACCGGCGGTGAGTTCGACGGCGGCACGACGCCCGAAGACGGCACGCCGTATGCCATCCCCACGATCTACAACGTCACGCTGATTGGCTCGGGCGCGGAGTCCGGCCTCGCCTCGAACGATTTCGCGATGAACATCCGCGACAACGCGGGCGGCAGGTTCTACAACTCGGTGTTTACCGATTTTGCCGGCCGCGCCGTGCAGGTCGAAGACCTGCCGTCGGGCGAAGACTCCTGGGCCCGCCTGCTGGCCGGCGACCTCGTGATCTCGAACAGCCTCTTTTACGGCTTCGGAGGCGGCTCGACGCCGGAGGAGCTATTCGTTGTGGCGGGTCAAGAGGAGACATCGCCGCTATTTGTCGACTACATCACGGCCCCTGAACGGCACAACCTGTTCGTCGATCCGCAACTTCGCGGCATCAGCCGGACGGCCGACGGCGGACTCGATCCGCGCCCCGGTGACGGCTCGCCGGTGCTCACAGCCACGACACGTTCCGTCGACGACGACTTCTTCGCTGAGACGAGCTACCTCGGTGCCTTCGACGGAGAGGATCTGTGGATCGACGGATGGACGGCGTTGAGCGAGCTCGGCTATCTGGGTGGTGGAGGCGTCTCGAACGAGCCCGCCCACAAGACGTCCGGCTTCAACGTCGGCCGAAACTACCCGAACCCGTTCAGCCGCTCGACGACCATCGCCTATGAAGTCGGCGATCCGCAGCACGTCCGCCTTGCGGTATACGACGTCACCGGTCGCGAAGTCGCTCTGCTGGTGAACGAGCCCGTCGCCGCCGGTCGTCACGAGGTCGCCTTCTCGGCAGACAACCTGCCGAGCGGCCTCTACATCTACCGCCTGCAGGCCGGCGAGCATTCAGCCGCCGCCACGATGACAGTGGTACGATAAGACGATTATGCCCTCTCTTCGAGGGATTTACATAGATCTACCGACCAGCGCACCGGGCCTCAACCGAGGAACCCGGTGCGTTTGTGTTGCACCTTGACCAACCGACGTGACACGACGAGCACACATCCGTTAACTCCTGCTGATACTCTACGTCGCTTTTTTGGGGGAAACCGGGCGCGGCCCAGCCACGGTTCGGCAACCTCAAGCCGGGACGTACATGGCCGCCGCTTCGCCCCACCGCTCTCACGCCCACCGTGCGGACGCAGAGAATGGGCGCAGAGAATGGACGTAGAGAAGGGGCGCAGGGAACGGGCGCGGGCATGGAACTCACGCCCATGGACACGGAGCGCAGATCAAGACCTTCCCAATTTGGATATGACGCCCTCCGAAGGCGGTGCGATACGGTAGTCCCGG
>CBFGYX010000529.1:0-1711 GCA_965653075.1 uncultured bacterium | reverse complement strand
GGTGCTTGGCAGACGGGACGTCGTTTACGAGCCTGTCCTGGGTTTCCTGCGCACCGCGGGCCCGACGTTGAGCGCTTTCAACGCCTGGGTACTGGTGAAGGGACTCGAGACGCTCGGCATACGCGTGCGCGCGCAATCTGCGTCCGCGCTGGAGCTCGCGCGCTGGCTCGAGGCGCAACCTGCGATCGAACGCGTGAAATATCCCGGGTTGCCGTCGCATCCCCAATACGAGCTCGCGAAGCGCCAGCAGAACGGCGGCGGCGCGATCGTGTCGTTCGACGTGAAAGGCGGGCGCGAAGCCGCGTGGCGCATCGTCGACCACACGAAGCTGCTGTCGATCACCGCCAATCTCGGCGACACGAAGACGACCATCACGCATCCGGCGTCGACGACTCACGGCCGCATCAGCGCGGAAGCGCGCGCGGCCGCGGGTATCGGCGAGGGTCTCCTGAGGGTTGCCGTCGGCCTCGAGAATATCGAGGACATCAAGGCCGATCTCGCGCGCGGGATGCGCGCCTGAGCTCGAGCGTTACAGCGCCAGCGCAGTGCAACCGGCAGCATCGCAACGCAGATAGCTGCCGGTTTCGTACCAATCGCCGAGCACCCAGCGCTCGCATTCGCGCCCGTCGACGTGGTGCACGTGACGCCCCGGTCGGTGAGTGTGACCGTGTATGAGGCGCGGATAACCGGCTGCGCGTAGCGCCTGCTCGACCGCACCGGCGTTCACGTCCATGATTTCGGCGGTCTTGTCCTGCTTCGCGGTTTCGCTCTTGCGGCGAAGCGCGGCAAGCTCGGCATGCCGGGCGGACAGCGGTTGCGCGAGGAAGCGCGCCTGGTTCCGTGGGTCGTGTGCGTATGCACGAAACTTCTGGTATGCGAGGTCATCGGTGCACAGTGTATCGCCGTGCATGAGGAGAGTCGGCTTCCCGTAGAGCTCGACGAGTGTCGGATCGGCGAGGAGATGCGCACCGGAACGTTCGGCGAACTGCGCGCCGACGAGCAGATCGCGATTGCCGTGCATGAAACTGACGGCAGTGCCGGCTTTCGCGAGCTTGGAGAAACCCTCCGCGACCGACCGATTCAGCGGATCGCCGAGGTCGTCATCGCCGACCCAGTACTCGAACAGATCGCCGAGGACATACAGCGCTTCCGCCCCTTGTGCGGGCCCTGACAGGAAGTCGAAAAACTGTTCAACGATGTCCGGCCGCTCGGGTGCGAGATGAAGGTCCGAGATGAAGGCCGTGTAGCTCAAACTTCTTCGGCCCGCTCCATGATCACGTCCTCGAGCGGCACGTCCTGGTGCATGCCGCGCGTTCCGGTGCGTATTTTGCGGATGCGGTCCACCACGTCCTGCCCCTCGACGACACGGCCGAAAACCGCGTAGCCCCAGCCCTGGGCCGTGGGCGCGGTGTGGTTGAGAAAACCGTTGTCGGCGATATTGATGAAGAACTGCGCGGTTGCCGAGTGTGGGTCGGACGTGCGCGCCATCGCGACCGTGTATGCCTCGTTCTTGAGGCCGTTGTCGGCCTCGTTCTTGATCGGGCTCCCCGTCGGTTTCTGCTTCATGCCACGCTCGAAGCCGCCGCCCTGGATCATGAAGCCGTCGATCACGCGGTGGAACACCGTGTTGTCGTAGAAGCCGCTTTTAACGTAATTCAGAAAGTTCGCGACGGTCTCCGGGGCGCGTTCCGCATCGAGCTCGAGCGTGATT
>CBFGYX010000528.1:0-1715 GCA_965653075.1 uncultured bacterium | reverse complement strand
GACCGGCACGGCACGCCGTTGCCCGAGGCCACGCTCGAGTCGTGCCTCAAGTCGGACGCCGTGTTCCTCGGCGCCGTGGGCGGGCCCAGGTGGGACGATGCTCCTGAGCGACCAGAGAAGGGGCTGTTAGAGCTCAGGAAGTCGCTCGGAGCGTTCGCCAACGTTCGCCCGGTTTCGGTTCCACGACAACTCGTTTCACGCTCGCCACTCCGTACGCAGATCGCAGCGGGTACGGATCTGGTAATCGTGCGAGAGCTTACGGGTGGTATTTATTTCGGGGAGCCCTCGGAAGTCACCGGCGAAAAAGGTCATCGCACGGCCATCAGCACGATGCGGTACGACGAAAATGAAATCGCCCGTGTTGCGCGAATCGCCTTCGAGATGGCTCGCGAGCGAAACCGCCGAGTTACCTCGGTCGACAAAGCGAATGTTCTGGCTGTCTCGAGGCTCTGGCGCAATGTGGTGACGGAGGTTCATGCCCAGGAATACGACGATGTGACGCTGGATCACCTGTATGTCGACAACGCCGCGATGCAGCTGGTTCGACGTCCAAGAGATTTTGACGTCGTACTTACGGGGAATCTCTTCGGCGACATTCTGTCTGATCTGGCCGCGACGCTGCCCGGATCATTGGGGATGCTGCCTTCGGCCAGCCTCGGCGGCGCGGCGGGCCTTTTCGAGCCGGTCCACGGGAGTGCTCCGGACATCGCAGGCACGGGAAAGGCCAATCCAGCTGCCGCGATTCTGTCGATAGCAATGATGCTCGACGCGCTCGGCCGTCATGACGCCGCCCGTGCCGTCCGCCACGCAACGATGCAGACCATTGCCGGAAGTGTCCGAACGCCCGATCTCGGCGGCACCTCCACAACCGAGGCCGTCGGCCACGAAGTTTCTCAGTTCCTTTCAACCGAGCAGCCACGCGTAGCAGCATGAATTCCAGCAACCTGGCCGGACATCTCCTTCCGAGACGACTTATCAGGCGCTCGTGATCGATGGGATTACGAGCGCGCCCTCGATACTCGTCATGCATCATATCAGGAATTGAGATCAGTCCATGAACACTCAAAAAATCATCATCTTCGACACTACGCTCCGCGACGGTGAACAGGCGCCGGGCGCATCGATGACCGTCGCAGAAAAGGTGGATATCGCCCATCGACTTGCCGACGCAGGCGTTGACGTCATCGAGGCGGGCTTTCCGGCCTCCTCTGCCGTGCAGTTCGACGCTGTCGTTCGGATTGCTGCGGAGGTGAAAGGCCCCGTAATCTGCGCGCTTGCGCGTGCCACGGAGGGTGACATCCGAACTGCCGGAGAAGCCATCGCGAAGGCTGAGCGGCGACGGATCCATACGTTTATCGCCACCAGCGACATCCACATCGATGCCAAGTTCGGCGACGACCGGCACGGTGAAACGCTGGAAGAGAAGAGAGCCACGGTCATTTCTCTGGCACAGAAGGCAGTGCGTCTTGCGCGCGAATACACCGATGACGTGGAGTTCAGTGCCGAGGACGCAGGGCGAACCTCGCCGGAGTATCTCTGTGAGGTGGTAAAAGCCGCCGTCGAGGCGGGAGCCACGACCGTAAACATCCCCGACACGACCGGTTACTGCACCTCCGAGGAATACGGGCGACTCATTGAGACCGTTCGCGGCTGCCTGGACGACCCCGACCAGGTTGTCATTTCGGCACACTGTCACGACGATCTTGGTCTGGCCT
>CBFGYX010000527.1:0-1719 GCA_965653075.1 uncultured bacterium | reverse complement strand
TGCGTGGGTCAAGGGGGTCTTCAAACAGGAAATGTCGATAGTTCTTGAGGTAGTTGGCGAGGTTCAACGTATAGAAGGTTCGTGAACCGACCATGTGCGTGAACTTGAGGTTCACGTTGTATCCGTCATCGTATCCGAACGGACGACCTTCCGGAGCCCAGCGCCATCCGTGATCGAAGTTACGACTCGTACTTGACGAGCCGAGCGCGATCAGATTCAGATGCATGCTCCTGTTAAGCTGCAATCGCAGGTTAACCTGCCCACTGTAGCGTTCGAAGTCGTTCATTGGACGCAACGCCGAATCAGCGGGCGTTCCATCGATGTGATAGAGACTCGCCCCGTAGAGCCAGCCATCGTTCTTGAAGTAGCGTCCAGATGCGAAGAAGGTGAGTCGGTCGGGGATGATCGGTCCCTCGAGTGACACGGCGCCGTTGTAGTAGGTCGAGGCATTAAACGGCATGAAGCCATAGGGGTCGACGCCCTGGAAGGGGAAAGACGAGACCGCGCCCGGATCGGAGCCGTAGAGATAGGCGTCGCCGCCGGAACCCGAGGTTACATACCCGCCCGTGTAGCCCTCGAACGAGCCCCCGAAGCTGTTGCCGCCCTCCTTGGTGACGACATTGATGATGCCCGACATCGCCTGTCCGTACTCGGCGTTGTAGGTGCCTGAAATCACTTGCAGCTCCTGAATAGCCTGATTCTCGACCTGCACGGAGATGCCGCCATCGTAGGCATCCGAAACGCGGACACCATCGATAAAGAAGGCTACTTCGCTGGATCGGCCGCCGCGGATGTGAATACCCGAGCCACTGGTGGTGATGCCGGCCTTTGTCGACAGAATGTCGCCAACTTCCTGAACCGGCATGTTCTTGATCGTCTCGGCAGTCACTCGAGCCTCAGCACTTGTGAGGTCCCGCCGCACAGTGATCGCTTCGGCGGTTACCACAACTTCCTGACCTTCATAAACCTGTTCGCGGAGGTCGAAATCGACGGTAGTGGTGAGGTCGACATTGACCTGCACGCCTTCCGTCCGAACGGTCTGGTAGCCGATATAAGATGCCACCACCGTATGTACTCCCGGACGCACGCCGAGAATCACGTATTCTCCCCGATCATCGGTAGTCGCCCCGATCGTGGTGCCGTCGATATGAACATTCACCCCGACAAGCGTCTCGCGCGTCTGCGCGTCGATGATTCGCCCCGCGATTTTACCCGTCGTCTGTGCATGCGCCGTCACCGAAAAGAACAGCAGTCCGCCGAGTATCATCACGACGATCAGACTGAATTTCTGACGCCGAATCATCTGTCTTTCGCTCTTGGAGGTTACTCGCGTAGCAAGGTTCATGGAATCAACGGCGGAATTTGTCTATCGGCCGGACGCTAAAAGTGCGTCGCCGAGGATGGGAAGTCCGACTACGGCTGAATTATTGATCACGACCTGATAGCGATCGCGCAGCGCCTCGAGCCGTGTTGCCAGCCACTGTTTCTCGTAGTGCATGGTGCGCAGCTCCCATACCAGTTGATCGCGCACTTCTTCGTAGGATTTCTCGCGTGGCGGTGCCCGGTCGACGACCCGCAGGATCACGAAATGATCTTCAATCCGGAGCGGAGCCTGTACCTCTCCCACGGCAGCGTCGAAGAGTCGATCGCCGAGTACGCCCAGCTGCTCACGGGTTACGAAACCAAGATCTCCTCCATTCGCCGACGCTCCGAGACGCT
>CBFGYX010000526.1:0-1726 GCA_965653075.1 uncultured bacterium | reverse complement strand
CGTTCATGGATCTGCGGCCGTGCGATGCACTGGATGAAGCCGGTCTCGTCTTCAAGTGTGATGAAAACGACGCCGTTGGCCGTCGGCGGGCGCTGCCGCAGCGTGACGATGCCCGCCAGCGTGATGACCGGGCCGGTATCGTAGCCGTTGAATTGCCTCACCGGCACATCCCGCCCGAAACGCCAGCATGTCTCGATGCTGCGGATCTCCAGATCGGTGAGGTGCCGCCGGATGAGCGTCATCGGATGGATCCGCGCGGCGCCGTGCGTCTGGTAATCCCACGAGAGCTGCTCAGCCGGCTGCATCGGTGCCAGTGCAGGCAGGTGCTGCGGCGCAAAGTCCATCCTGCCAAAGAGCGAGCCCGTGGTGTTTCGCTCCCGTTCCTTCAGCAAACCGACCTGCCAGAGGGCATCGCGGCTCGAACCTCCGGCAAGGCGGTTGAGCGCGCCCGACCGGGCCAGCGATGTGAGCACGTCGATGCTGAGGGGCACGCGGTCGTACAGGTCGAGGATGTTCTCGAACGGACCATCGAGCCGCGCATGGACGATCCGCCTCGCATCTTCTTCTTTCAGGTTGCGAACCGATGTCAACGGCTTGCGGATGGCGAGCTTGCGGCCGGATCGCTCGACGTCGAACCGCACGCCCGACCGGTCGATGCACGGCAGCAGAATCTCGACGCCATGGCGCCGGGCTTCCTCTTCGAGGCTCATCTGATTGTACATCCCCGGGCGGTGCTGCATCAGCGCGGCCATGAACGGCGCGGGGTAATGCGTCTTCAAATATGCCGACTGATAGACCGTCAGCGCGAACGCCGCGGCGTGGCTCCGGCAAAATCCGAAGCCCACGAACTTCGCCACCTTGTCAAAGACGTGCTGGGCGGTTTCCTCGTCGATGCCCCGGCCCGTCGCGCCCGCGACAAACGTTTCGCGCATCCCTTCCATTTCGCCGGGATCGCGGAATTTCGACATGAGCGAACGGAAGGCGTCGGCCTCCTGGAGGCTCATCCCCGCAAACTGATGCGCCACCTCGAGCACCTGCTCTTGAAACAGGATGATGCCGTAGGTGTCACGCAGGATGGGTTCGAGGGATGGATGGTCGTAGCTGATGGGTTCGAGGCCGCGCCGGCGCCGCACGTACGGGTTGACCATGCCGCCCTGGAGCGGGCCCGGCCGGAAGAGCGCGATCTCGGCGATCAGATCGTCGAAAACGTCGGGCTGATTGGCCGCCAGCAGATGAAGCTGCCCGTGCGATTCGATCTGAAAGACGCCGACGGTGTCGGAAGCGCGGATGAGGTTGAACGTGCGCACGTCGTCGAGCGGGATGGCGTCGAGGTCGAACGCCGGGTCGATGTGGCGGTGGATCATCTCGTCGGCTTCGCTGATCGTCGAGAGCATCCGCAGGCCGAGGACGTCCAGCTTGACGAGGCCGAGCGCTTCGACATCGTCTTTGGAAAACTGTGCCACCTTGACGCCGTTGGCCGATGTCTGCACCGGTGTAAAATAGCAGAGCGGCTTGCGTGAGAGGATCATGCCGCCCGAGTGCAGCCCCAGATGGCGCGGGCATCCTTCGAGCCGGGCCACCATCTCGATGAGGACGTTCACAAGCGGCGCGTCCGACGATGTGCCGAGCGCCTGCGAGATCGCCACGCGGTGGTCATGCACCCGGCTGCATCGGCTGTGCGACACCGCCTTCGACAGCCGATCGACGACTTCCAGCGGCCAGCCGA
>CBFGYX010000525.1:0-1726 GCA_965653075.1 uncultured bacterium | reverse complement strand
TAGTTGCCCGAGAAGCAGGCGTTACAATATCCCAGCGGGCTCTCATTTGCAGACGCGACGGCTTTCTCGAGGCCGTCGATCGACAGATACGACAGTGAATCCACACCCAACCAGGATGCCATGTCGTCGACCGAATCGAACTGATTCGCGAAGAGCTCCTCGCGGCTGGGGAAGTCCATCCCATAAAAACAAGGGCTGATGACCGGCGGCGCGGCCACATGAAAATGCACCTCCTTCGCACCGGCATCCCGAATCATCCGCACGATGTACTTCGCCGTTGTACCTCGAACGATTGAGTCGTCGATAATGACGACGACCCGGTCCTTAAGCACACCCTCCACGGTGTTGAACTTCGACCGCACGCGGAATTCGCGCTTGTCCTGTCCCGGCGAAATAAACGTCCGGCCCACGTAGTGATTTCGGATCAGGCCGATCTCGAAACGGCACGGGCGACCAAGTTTGCGGCACTCGCTCACGTAACCGAGCGCAGCCGTATTCGAGCTGTCCGGAACCGATATCACAATCGGATCCTTGTCGTCTTCGCCCACGAGCGGTACCGGCGCATCGTGCGCAAGCTGCTTGCCGATCTTCCGCCGCACCTTGTCGACGTTCTCGCCGAAGATCTTCGAGTCGGGCCGCGAGAAGTAGACGAACTCGAACACGCACTGGCTGACGCCGTGACGCTGAGGTAGGAACAGGCTCTCAAACTCGCCGGTGGCGCAACCTTCGCGATTGATAATCAGGATTTCGCCGGGCTCGATATCGCGGATGTACGTCGCGCCCATCATGTCGAACGCGCATGTTTCGCTCGCCACGCAGTACGCGCGGCCGCCGCTTTCGCTGCCTTCATCGACGTAGCCGAGTGCCAGCGGACGGAAGCCGTTGGGGTCGCGGATCGCGATCAGCGAGTCATCCGTCAGGATCACGAGCGAGAACGCGCCTTCAATCTGAGTGAGCGCGTCGAAGATCTGGTCGATCTGCTTGCGCCGGCGGCTCTGTGCAATCAAATGCAGGATGAGCTCGCTGTCACTCGTGTTCTGGAACAACGTGCCGCGGTCACTGAACGAACGCCGGAGTTCGCGTGAGTTCGAGATGTTGCCGTTGTGCGCCAGCGCGAGGTTGCCGTCGTGGTAATGGACGACGAACGGCTGGATGTTCGCGGGATTATCGGCCGAGCCCGTAGTTGAGTATCGATTGTGGCCGATGCCGGCCGATCCCAGTAGGGTCGTATCGAAAATGGTTGGATCGCTGAAGACATCGAGCACGAGCCCGGGCCCGCGGTGCACCGGCATTACCGGGCGCTGCCGCGTCTCGTCGTAGGTCTGCGTAACAATCCCGGCCGACTCCTGCCCCCGGTGCTGGAGCGCGTGGAGGCCGTAATAGATACTCCGCGCGGCGTCTTTCGAGTCGAAGATGCCGAAAATGCCGCAGTGGTCCTTGATGTTACGCATACACGTTACAGTAGAATGAAGCCGCCGGCCAGCAGTACGCCGGCGATATTCGCAACCATGTCGCGGCCGCTGAAATAATGACGGGGCCCATGGTAAAGATCGTAAAGCTCTTTGCCGAGCCCCACTGAAAGAGCAAATCCAGACGAAAAGGGAAGAGCGCTCCGCTCTGCCACCGAAAGCTTGTTGACGAGCGCGTACTGCGTGCCCACGGTGATCAAGAAGCTGATCCCAAAGTGAAGCGCCTTATCGTACCCGAACCAGGGGTCGTGCGGTCG
>CBFGYX010000524.1:0-1730 GCA_965653075.1 uncultured bacterium | reverse complement strand
CTGTCGGCCGGCGAGGTCGAGATCATCACGCGGAAGCTGGCCGAGTGGATGCCCGATGCGCCGGTGTCTGAAGTTCTGGACGTGGTCAAAGGTGCGATGGGGGCATATGCACAGGGCGCCGACAAACGAATGCTGGCCGAGTCGGTCGATGCGCTGCGGCGCTTCGTGCCGGAGCACCAGCGTGAGGCTTTGCTGGACGACCTGCGGCGCATCGCCGAGGCCGACGGGGCGATGATTAAAGCGGAAGAAGAGCTCATTACGCGTTTGAGAGCCGCGTGGACGGGCGATGCGGCATAAGCCGGCGGGTACGAAGGGACGGCGAACACAGTTCGGATAATACGGGGCATCGGATCTGCCGACGCTGCCAGGCGTAGCTTCGCGGTTGAACGATCAACATCCAGCACATGCAACCGCTCGCCCGGCTTAACCGCTTCTTCTGGCGATATAAGCACCTTTTCATTCCAGGGCTGATCTGTGCCGTTGCGTCAGCGGTGTTCTCGATCCTCGTGCCCATCGTTGTGCGGCACGCCGTCGACTCCGTGCCGGCCTTCGTACAGACCTTCCGCACCTACCAGGGAACGCCCGTAGAATCGTATTTCTATGGGCGATTCTTTGGCACGCTGCTCTTGTTTGCCGGCGTCGTCATCTTACTCAGCCTGATCAGCGGGCTCTTCACGTTCCTGATGCGGCAGACCGTAGTCGTGGCGTCAAGGCATATCGAGTATGATCTGCGCAACCGACTCTACGATCACCTGCAGCGGTTGCCGCAGCGGTTTTACCATACCTACTCGACGGGCGACGTCATTACGCGAGCCACCAGCGACATTGAGCACGTCAGGCGGTACGTGGGGCCCGCGATCATGTATGTAACCCGCGCCGTAACGATCGTGGCGACGGCCATCACGGTGATGTTTTTGATATCGCCGACGCTGACGCTCTATGCGCTGATCCCGATGCCCCTGCTCACACTCTCCGTGTTTTTTATGGCGCGGATGGTGCACTCGCGCAGCGATGCGATCCAGCGGCAGTACTCATCGCTGACCAGCCGCGTCCAGGAGGCGCTTTCCGGGATACGGGTGCTGAAAGCCTACACGCGTGAACGGGCCGAGGCGGATGCGTTCGCACGAGAGAGCGCGGAGTATCGAAACCGGATGCTCGATCTGGCGAAGGTGGACTCCGCATTTCGACCCGCCTTTCTGCTGCTCGTCGGTCTCTCGACGATCATCGTCGTCTGGGTCGGGGGACGGCAGGCCGCGGCGGGGCTTATCACCATCGGCAACATCGCGGAATACATCATCTATGTCTCGTTGATGACGTGGCCGGTGGCATGGATGGGCTTCGTTATCACCATGGTGCCGCGTGCTTCGGCGTCGATGACGCGGTTGAATCACATCTTCGACGCCGTGCCGGACATCGCCGATACGGATCTGACGGATCGTTCGATCACTGAAATCGAAGGTGCCATTCGCTTCGACAACGTCTCCTACGTTTACGAAGGCACGGAATCAGAACCCGTCGACGGTATCTCCTTCGAGATCGGCGCGGGAAAGACGCTCGCTATCGTGGGCCGCACCGGCTCGGGCAAGAGCACCGTCGTGGAGATGATCCCGCGCCTGATCGATCCAACGGCAGGCAAGGTTTCGATTGACGGGCATGACGTCCGCAACATCCCGATTGAGGTGCTGAGGTCCAACATCGGCTACGTTCCGCAGGAGGTCTTCCTCTTCTCC
>CBFGYX010000523.1:0-1738 GCA_965653075.1 uncultured bacterium | reverse complement strand
TTGTCATCGGCTCGCTCAACAAGATTGAGATATGGGATCCTGAGACGTTCAGTCGCCACCTCGATGAACAGGAGGAAGGGTACGAGCAGCTGGCCGAGCGCGTCATGGGCATGTAATGAGCGAGGAAAGCAGATTTGATTTAGATGATAGGCATGGTGGCACGGACGACCCCTTGAGGTACGCGACGAGCTACCATGCACCCGTTCTTTGGCATACTGTCGTTAGGGACCTGATTACCGACGTAGACGGTGTTTACGTAGACGGCACGCTTGGCGGCGGCGGCCACACGGCAGCCTTGCTCGATGTGCTGGGAGAAGGTGCGAAGGTCATCGGAATCGATCGCGACGAGCGGGCTATTGACGAAGCCGGCCGCCGGTTGAGCGGCGAGATCGATCGTGGAAGACTGGTGCTTGTGCATGGCCCCTTCGGGGATCTCGCGCAGCACCTGAAGCTGATCGGCATCGAAAAGGTAAACGGCGTCGTGCTCGATCTGGGCGTGTCGTCTCATCAGATCGATGCGTCTGACCGTGGCTTCAGTTACCGCGAAAGCGGCGAACTGGACATGCGGATGGATCGTTCGGCGGGGCTTTCGGCGCTCTCGATCATCAACGACTGGCCGCAAGATCGGCTGGCGGATGTGATCTATGAGTTCGGCGAAGAGCGTGCCTCGCGGCGTATCGCACGGACGATCGTCGCGGCGCGCCCCATCTCATCCACACACGAACTCGCCGAGCTGGTACGGGCGGCCGTGCCGACGCGGGATGAGGTGAAGACGTTGTCGCGGGTGTTTCAGGCCATTCGGATCGCGGTGAACGACGAGTTGGGGGAAGTTGAGCGCGCGTTGGAGGCCATGGCCGAGACGATTGTCATCGGTGGCCGAGCCGTTGTGATCAGCTATCACTCGCTTGAAGATCGGCGGGTCAAGCGGTTCTTCCGCACCGGCAACTTCGAGGGTGTCCTCGAGCGCGACACGTTCGGAAATCCGCTGGTCGGCTGGAAGGAACTCCACAGAAAGCCTGTGGAGGCCGGACCGATAGAAGTAGAGCGGAATCCGCGGGCACGTAGCGCCCGGCTTCGTTCGGCCGAACGCGTCCGGGTCCCCGCGCAGTAGCCGCAGTTCGACCCAGTAGTTCGGTTGCCTCAATGTCGGTTGTTACGAAAAAACCTGCCCGTACGTATACCGTCCGCAAGCCGTCTTCTAATAAGCCGGCTGCGCGCAAGGTCACGCGCCCGCCCGCCAAGCACCCCAAGACGTACAGCGGACTGCCCGGCTGGAAGGATCTGGCCGCCAAGAACGAGCGCACACCCCGCTCCGGCAAGAAAGGGATCGGCGGACTGCCGGTCAGCACGGCTCGCTTCGTGCTCATGCTGGTAACCGCCGTCACGCTCTTCACGCTGTATGTGGGCCACGTGCATTCCACGCAGGAGTTGCTCGCAGATGTGCAGGAACTCCGACGTGAGAATCTGCGCCTGCATCTCAGATATAATCGCGTAAAGGGCGAGTTCGACCGATTGACCGGGCCGAAAACGATTTACGACCGGGCCCACAGCATCGGCCTCGAAGAAGGCTTCACCTACGGGCCGACGATACAGATTCCCCGACTTGCAGAATGATGCCGCCTTGCGGCCGAAACACACGTATGTAGAGCTGACGTGGGTACCCGAGATCAAATATATGCGCGAATGTACGTGGTGCTGGCCCTGCTGGCACTGCTACCCGTCTTCATTGTCGGTCAAA
>CBFGYX010000522.1:0-1744 GCA_965653075.1 uncultured bacterium | reverse complement strand
CGCCATGCGGAACCGGCCGGCACAGGTGACCGGCGGGATGGATCTCGAGCGCGTAGAAGTCGACGGTGTCGAGTATCGCGAGGGGAATATGCGCGGAGCGTATATGCTGAGCGGCACCGTGATGGCGATTTTTCTGCCGACGCCGATCCCGAGTGGCGGCTCGATCGAACTCGGATTCGAGTGGTCGTTCGAAGTGCCGGAGGCCGGCGCGCCCCGGATGGGGCAGGATGGTGACGTCTATTACCTTGGATACTGGTATCCGCAGATCGCCGTCTACGACGACGTGCGCGGATGGGTGGCTGATCAGTACCTCGGCAATGGCGAGTTCTACATGGGCTTTGCCGATTATAACGTCTCGCTGACCGTGCCGGAAGACTGGCTCGTCTCGGCGACGGGTGATCTGGTGAATCGCAGCGAGGTTCTGTCTGACGAAATCATTCGCCGCCTTGACGGACTGGCGCACGATGAGATCACGACGATCGTCTCGGCTGCCGAGCGTGGAACGGCCACGCAATCGGGTACCGACGGCATGCTGACATGGCGCTTCACCGCGGAGAACGTACGCGACTTCGCTTTCGGCACCTCGCAGTCCTATGTGTGGGATGCCACACTCGCCGAGACCGAACTGGGCCGCACCGCCGTCGTCCATGCGTTTTACCGCCCCGACGAGACGACGTGGCAGGAGGCAGCCGAGTATGGGCGCTTCTCGATCGAGTTCATGTCTGAACGTTTCCGTCCATATCCATGGCCTCACATGAGCATCATGGAGGGGATTATCGGTGGAGGCATGGAGTACCCCATGATCACGCTCATCGGCGGCGGACGCAACGAGCGCTCTCTGTTCAGCGTGACGCTGCACGAGATCGTCCACATGTGGTTTCCGATGCTCGTCAACCAGGACGAGAAGGGGTTCACGTGGATGGATGAGGGGTTGACGTCGTATCTGACCGCCGAAGGCTCGAATGCTTTCTGGGGTGACGAACTCGCGTGGATGCCTGAGCGGCAATACTATTACCGCCTTGCAGGCACGGATATGGAGGTCGAGATCAAGCGCCACGCGGATCTTTACCCGATTGGGTCACCGGCGCGGACGGTGGCGCATTACTCCAAACCTGCGGTCGCTTTTCATGCGCTGCGCGGTATGGTAGGGGATGAGCGCTACGATGCTGCGCTCGCCGAGTATTTTGACCGCTGGGCCTACAAACATCCCTATCCGTGGGATATGTTCAACGCCATCAACGACGCGCTGGGCGAAGACCTTGACTGGTTCTGGCGCGCCATGTTCTACGAGACCTGGGTGCACGACCTGGGGCTGGCCGGCGTGAACGACGACGGCGATGTAGTGACCATCGTGGTGGAAGATCGAGGCCTCGTGCCCATGCCGGCCACCGTCCGCGTGACGTACGATACCGGCATGATGGCCGACCAGGAGATCGATGTTAACGCCTGGCTCAGCGGAGAGCGGTCAGTCGAGCTGCAGTTCCAGGGGGGAGGCGTCGAGCGCGTGGAGATCGACCCCGACTGGTATCTGCCCGATATCGACCGGACGAACAATGTCTGGGAGGCTGGATCCGCCGCGGCTTCAGGCGGTTGATGACATGCGCGAGGCATGATCTCCGCGCGATCAGTTGAAAACATGGTCAAGGCACTTGACCTGAGCGCAGGGGTCACGCTATCTTCAACGCTCGTTATTCCTCGGTAGCTCAACGGTAGAGCATTCGGCTGTTAACCGAAGGGTTGTAGG
>CBFGYX010000521.1:0-1750 GCA_965653075.1 uncultured bacterium | reverse complement strand
AAGAAGGCGAGCCGGTGGGAGGCGATTCGTTCGAAATTGACCCCTTTGGCGCCGAACGTCGAGCCGAGTAGTGCGCCGCCGGCTCATTCCCCCTGAGCCGGAGACGTCACGGGATTGGGCAAATTGAAGCGCATCCGGCGGGAGTCGATGACGTTGTTTGAGCCAACGCATCACTTTAAGCGCATGGCCCTATGATCCAGGTGAATCGCCTCAGCAAATTCTTTGAGCCGTCGGGGGGGTGGCTGTCTCGACGGCGCGGCGTGCGGGGTGTCGTCCGTAAAGCGGTTGACGATGTCTCGTTTGAGTGCCGGCCGGGGCGGATATTCTGCCTGCTGGGTCCGAATGGGGCGGGAAAGACGACCACGCTCCGGATGATCGCGACTATGCTGAAGCCGTCGACGGGGTCGATTATCGTTGACGGACTTGATGCGTCCGCTCATCCGCGTGAGGTGCGCCGCCGTCTGGGCATCCTGACGGGTGCGACGTCACTATACGACCGGCTCACGGCCGACGAGACGGCGACGTATTACGGACGACTGCACGGCCTCGATGATAAGACTATTGCGCGCCGCCGCGATGTATTGTACGACCTGTTCGACATGCACGGCTACGCGTCGGTACGCGTCGGCGAGATGTCGACCGGGATGCGCCAGAAGGTGTCGATCGTGCGCACGATGATCCATAATCCGCGCGTCGTCATCTTCGACGAGGTCACCTCGGGCCTTGACGTCATCGCCGCGCGCAGCATCATCGATCTGGTGCATCGCTGCCGGAAGGCGGGCAAGACGGTGATCTTTTCGACTCACCGCATGGATGAAGTCTCGATGCTTGCCGATGACCTCGGCGTGATGCACAACGGCCGCCTTCGGTATGCAGGACCGTTTGAGTCGTTCGCACAGCAGCGGAATCCACGCTACATCGAGGCCGCGTTCATGAACCTTGTACAGACGGCATGATGAACAAGGGCATGATGAACAAGGGCACGATGAACGCCGGCATCTTTCATATCGTCTGGACGATCATCCGAAAGGAGCTGCTCGATACGCTTCGGGACCACCGCACGATCGTGACGATGCTCGTGGTGCCGCTCGCGATAGTGCCGATCTCCGTATTCATGCTGGGGAAGGTGAACACCGGCCACGCCCCGTCTGACGTCGGCATCGTTCGGATCGGGATCGTTTCCCACGGCAACGCGCAGGACTTCGAGTGGACGCTACGGAAGGACGAGCGTGCGCTTGTCGTTCGGCTTGAAACCGAAGGTGAAGCGCAGAAAATGGTGCAGTCCGACCGGCTCGATGCGGCGGTCGTGTTCGACAGCGCCTTCGACACGCATGTGGCGTCGCTTCAGCCGGCCGAGGTGAGCGTGTTGTACAGCCATTACGGCTCGGCGGCGGAGCGCAGGCGCGTTCAGGAATTCCTGCGCGATTATGAGCAGGAGCTCGTTTCAGCTCGTTTTGCATCGCTTTCGGCACCGTCGGAATGGGCACGGGCGCTGCGGCTCGACGAGCGTGAGATTACCCGCGCCGATGATGTGCTCCAGCGGCTTCTGGCCGGATTGCTGCCGTATATCGTCATCATCTTTTGCTTTCTCGGCTGCATGTACCCGGCGCTCGACCTCGGGGCGGGTGAGAAGGAGCGCAAGACGATGGAGACACTGCTGAGCTCGCCGGCGTCAAGGCTCGAGATTGCGCTGGGAAAATTTGCGGTAGTGACGATCATCGGTTACATCTCGGCGTGCGTGGCTTTGCTG
>CBFGYX010000520.1:0-1757 GCA_965653075.1 uncultured bacterium | reverse complement strand
GTGCGATGGAAGCGGCCGTCGATGACGGCACAATCAAGCGCGCCGAGGCGGCTTCGGTGTCGATCGTCAACGAGACGTCCGGCACCGCGCGACTGTCGCTACGAAGTGCCTCGACCGGCTACGGCGGGCGGCTCGGTTTTACGGATTCGAGCGGTCTCCTCGCCGCGCTCGAAGTCAACGCCGATGCTGTAATGGACGGCACGGGTGGCGGCCAGGTGGTGGCCGTGGGATCGAGCGAGACGGAATCTGCACTCAACGCCCAGTTCGTGCTCAACGGACTTACGCTTTACCGCAGCAGCAACAATGTCAGCGATGCGCTGACCGGTGTGACGCTCAATCTCAACCAGGTGAGCACCGAAGGGCGCGAGACGTTTACGGTGGGCGTCGATCACGAGTCGATCGAGGAATCTGTCAACGGCTTCATCAAGAAGTACAACGAACTGATTTCCTACATCGAGCGGCGTTCGCGCGTGGATGGCGACACGGGTACGCGGGGTGACTTCGCCGGCGATTCGGCCATCCGTGGTCTCCGTGCCTCACTGCGAAACTCGATGATCCAGGGCGTTGGAGGTTCGGATATGGACCTCGCGGCGCTTGGCATTGAAATCGAGCGCGACGGCACGCTTACGCTGAAAGATGCGTCCAAACTGGGCGAGGCCGTCGAGCAGTCGCCCGATCTTGTTCGCGGCTTTTTTGGTGGTGAGAACGGCATCGGCAAGCGGGTTGAGGATCTCGTGAGCGGCTTCGTCGGATCTGGTGGCGTGATCACCGAGCGCCAGAAATCGTACGACGCGCGTATCAAGCGTATCGACGGCCGTATCAAGACGCTCGAGGAAACGCTGACCCGGCGCGAAGATTCGCTCCGAATGCAGTTTGCCAAGCTGCAGGAGACGATCTCTGTGCTCCAGGGGCAGTTCGATACGTTCCAGAGCTATCTCGGCGGAGCCTATTTCTGATGATGAACATCTTCAGGGCACTTCTGGAATCGGGCGAGGCGCTTCATCTCGCGCTGCATGATCAGGACGTCGAACGATTTGATCGTCTTCTGCGCGACCGCGAGACGCTCCTGTCCGAATTAACGGCGCAGCCAAAGCCCGAGCATCCGTCACAGGAATGGCGGGACATGGCGCGGCGGCTGGCTGAACAAGAGAAGTCGCTGATGGCCGCGGCGGTCGAGCTCGAGAAAGCGATGGCCGACCGGCTGAATTCGTCGGCTCGGCGGCGATCCGCCAATGAGACCTACCGCTCTGCGGGTCCGCCCGCCGGTTTAATGTCTGGCGGCCTCTCGGGGTAACGGGTTCTTCATTAATTCGGGCTATGGATCGGATTTAAGTTCGCCATCGAGGCGCCGATACCCCCTGTAGCACCAGCAAAATGCCTCGCTGAACAAAACGAGCCATGAACATTCGCAACATCAATCTGGGTACCGAGCGGACGGACGCTTACCGGCAGAACTCGGTGACGGAAACCGCCAGGACGGGCAAGGGCGCAAGCGCGCAGACTGCCGAACAGTCCTCGGAGAACGTCGCACGCGATCGCGTGGAGATTTCGGATGCCGCACGTGCGGCGCATGCCGAACAGGTGAAATCGAACGATCTGCTCGTGGCGCGGAAGGCGCTGATGGGTATCCCGCCGCTCAGCGAGAAGCGCGCGGCGGATATTCTGACGCGTGTTCAGAACGGATATTACAGCCAGCCGGACGTGCTCCGTCAGGTGGCCGAGAAAGTCGCCGCCGACATCGATCCTGCGGCAGTCAA
>CBFGYX010000519.1:0-1761 GCA_965653075.1 uncultured bacterium | reverse complement strand
CCGAAGAGCGCCGCAAATCCCGAACCGCCCCACGAGCCGATCGACCACAGCGAGATGGCCCGCTGGCGCGCCGCGCCCTCCCAGTAGGCTTTCACCAGCGCCAGACTCGCCGACATAATGAACGCGCCCGAAAGCCCCTGCAGGATGCGTCCAAGCATCAGGAAGGTCCCCCCCAGACCACCCGACGGCGCGAGACCCACCAGCAGTGAGCCCGCAATACTGAGCACGAAGCCCCACTGCACGACACGCACCCGGCCGAAGCGGTCGGCCAGACTACCCATCACCACGATGAAGATGCCCGAGAAGAGCGCCGTGATCGAGACGGCGATGTTCATGACCGTCGTCTCCACGCCGAGGTCTTCCGCCATCACCGGCGAAATATTCAGCGTGGTCTGTGCAAATAGCCAGAAGGCGAGCACGCCGAAGATGATGCCGAAGAGAACTCGGTCGTTGCCGACGAAATCGGTCTGCGAGCGGGCGTCCGTCGTCACGGTGGCCTCCGATTATTTGATGGGCGGGTTGGTGATGACACCCGAGGAGGCCAACCAAACACGAACTTTGGCGTCGACCGGTGCATCCGCCGGAGTCTATGCAGGCGCTGTAGTACTAGCAAGGAGCGAGCGCATCCATCAAGCCTCAACTGCCTTGTGTCATGGCGAACGACGAAAGTGTTTCAGCGCCGTCACAATCAGGGCGTCGGCGTGAGGCTAATGTCTGCTTCGATATGCCGGGTGGAGCGTAGGATTACAACCTCGATCACCTGAGCTGTGCATCCACTTCCTCCAGTATGCTCTTTATTCTCTTCGGCGCCTCCGGCGACCTCTCCCGCAGAAAGATCCTGCCCGCGTTTTATCATGCCTTTCTGGGATCAAAGAATGCCGATGCGCCTGTCTTACTGGGTGTCGGCAGGTCGGAATTTTCTGATGCGGACTATCAGGAGGTCGTCAGCACATCGCTCGTTGACAGTGGCATCGAGCCGGTGGTAGCGGCGCGCTGGTGCCGTCATTCGGTGGCCTACCAGCAGGTGGCTGATTATTCGGATTTAACGACGGTGTGCAAGCGGGCGTCGGAGATGGAATCGAGACACGGCCTCGACGGAAATCGCGTCTTCTATCTTGCCGTGCCGCCATTCACCTTCCCCGATATCATCACGCATCTGGGAGAGCAGCGCGAGCGAACCCCGTGGTCCGGCTGGACGCGCATCATCGTCGAGAAGCCCTTTGGGAACGATCTCGATAGTGCCATCAAACTCAACCGGGTCATCCACCAGTATTTTTCCGAGGAAGAGATCTATCGGATCGATCATTATCTGGGGAAGGAGACCGTCCAGAACCTGCTCGTTTTTCGATTTGCGAATGCCATCTTCGAGAGTCTCTGGAATCGGAGCCACGTGGAGCGGGTGGAGATTACGGTCGCCGAAGAGCTCGGTGTGGATGGGCGCGCCGGTTATTATGAAGGTGTAGGCGCGCTGCGAGACATGGTGCAGAATCATCTCACCCAGTTGCTCGCATTGACGGCGATGGAGGTCCCGGCTCGGTTTGACGCCGAGGGGATCCGGCAGGAGAAGATCAAAGTGCTCCGGTCAGTTCTTCCGCTGTCGAACGATGACGTGGTACGGGGCCAATACACGGCCGCGAACGGACAAGACGGGTACCTCGATCATGACGGCGTCGATGCCCATTCGCAAACCGAGACCAGCGTAGCGATCCGGCTCTTCATCCAGAACTGGCGGTGGCAGGGCGTGCCGTTTCTACTGCGCAC
>CBFGYX010000518.1:0-1764 GCA_965653075.1 uncultured bacterium | reverse complement strand
GACGGCGCGGAGCGGACGACCATCCGAAATGACCTTGATATCACGCTGCGTCTTCAGCGTCTGAGACAACCGACGACCGTAATCGCCTACCATACGGCCGAGTCCTTCCGCTACGATTATCTGTCCGAGTACGCCGGTGCACGAATCCATCGCATCGGTCTCGCCGGGGAGCAGCCGTTCTCAGCCGGACGTCATGCGATCACGGCACGGCTCGACGCATGGAGCGAGCATGCGGAAGACGACTTCGCGCTGGAGGACGTTCGGCCGCGGTACGTCGTCTCGGGTGCGCTGCGTGATTCCTTCTCGATCGGCGTGGTCGCGTTCGACGTCGAGGGCGGTGTTCGGGTGGATGAAACGCGGACGCTGCCGACGGCAAGTGTCTTTGCATCGACAAGGAATGAAGCGATCCGGTTTTTTACGGAGGTACGTGCCGACGCCGCGCCTTTACCGCGAATCGCAACGCAAGGGTTCGGGCGCTACGTAGTGCCGGCCGCTGATGCGCGAACGCGGCAGATTCTGCTCGGCCGCACGGGCATGAACGCCCGGCGCGGAGTGTGGTCAGCATCGGTGGAAGCCTATGTCTCGCGCGAGAAGGATGGCGTGGCGTTCGTTCCTCGCCCCACCCGCGACACACTTGTTGTGCATCCGCTTTCACACGCCGTCGACCGGGCGGGGATCAGTGCCCAGGCAGGATGGCGGGCCGATGCACAACGCGGCATCTATGCCGAGGCGACGATCAGCGGACTCACATGGCTGCGCGATCTTGAACTCCCCGGCGCCGTGCGGCTTTCTGATACACAGCCGGCGCTCTGGCTGAATGCGCGGCTGGGCGCTCGCATGCTACTCTTTCAGGGAGATCTCGACGCCGACTTATATCTCCGCAGCCACACGTGGTCGGCCATGAAAGGGCGCGTCCTCCATCCGCAAACCGGTCTGCTCGTCATTCCGGATGCCGAGGCTCGTCATTTTGGCGGATCGGGCTGGCTGGATGTCGTACTCGAGGCCGATGTTCGCACCGCCTCGCTCTTCGTCGCATATGAAAACGTGTTGAGCGGTACCAAGATCACCCTCGGCAATCTCCACGTACCCGACTATCCGCTTCCCGAGCGGCGCCTACGCTTCGGCGTCTTCTGGCCGATCTTTGATTGAGGGTCATTGACCGCTGTTACATGAGACTGGTCCACTTTCAACGTCTCACCTCTTCCGCATTCGGCATATAAAGAAGCCGTCGCACAGGTCATCGGGCACCACGCGGCGTGCATGCTCGACAACGTCGCGATGGACCTCCCGCCCATCCCATTCTTCGAGTGGACGGCGCATGTTTGGAAGCCGCGGCTCGAATGGTTCGACCTCGAGCTTACCCTCGAACTCGATCAAAATGTCGGTCAGCGCGAGTTCGTTCTCCTCCGGCGCATATGAGCACGTCGAGTAAACGAGAATGCCTCCCGGCCGCAGCGACTTCACCGCCGACGACAGCAGTTTCCGCTGCTTGCGCGCCATCTCTTTCACCTTCCTCGGCGACCAATAGGCAAACGTCTCCGGGCGGCTTGTATGAAAACGCCCTTCCGACGAACACGGGGCGTCCAGCAATACGCGGTCGAAATAATCCGGACGATGCCGCCATACGGTCATCCCGTTGCGGAGGAACGTCCGCACGATTTCAGCACCCTGTAGCTTCAGCAGATTATTCAGCTTGTAGAACCGCTCGCGGACGATCTCGACGGCGGCCACCTCTCCCTCGTTATCCATCTCACAAACTATCTG
>CBFGYX010000517.1:0-1765 GCA_965653075.1 uncultured bacterium | reverse complement strand
AGTTGTCCATCACATCCACATCGAGCTCACCCGCCTCCTGAAGCGCCGTGACCATATATAATCCAAGGACATCGGCCTTGCCCTCTTCGAGCGCGGAATAGTGCTCGCGCAATGCCTCGCGCACTGTGCCTTGTCCCGTGATGGTGTTGTTGATGCCTAGCCCATGCGCCACTTCGTGGAACATCACGTTCTCGAAGAAAGCGTCGAAGGTGATGTGCCCGCGCTGCTCCTCATCGATGAGGATATCCGCAATCGGAACGAGGATCTCATCGAATTTGGCCCGCATGGAATTCTTAAGCTGCAACCGCCGCGTGCCTTTCTCAAGCTGTACCTGCTCGTCGTTCGGCAGGTTGATGGCGATGGTCTTCGACCCGGCGTTGGCGTCGCCCCCGTAGTAGATTGCGTCGTAGGCGTTGAGGTCGGAGTCCGTGCCCGGCGTCTCCGTCTTGTACTCATCCGGGACCGGCAAGCCGCGTTGCAGCATCGGCAGCAGCGCCGCATAATGCGAGAGGCGTTCGCTCCATTCGAGATCCTTGATCAGCACGAATCCTTCGTACGCCGCCTTCCGGCCGAAGAGCTGATCCTCATAGTGCTCGATTGGGCCGATGATGACCTCGACGCGGTTGTCCTTCATATCGAGCCAAGCCATGTCGCTCTCGCGATACTCGTCGGTGCGTAGTGCCTCGGCTCGGAGCGCGAGGTAGTTGCGGAGTCCTTCGTCGCCGGCCAGGGCACTTGCGTCCTCCAGGAGACTTGCCGCCCGCTCGACCTGATCGGCAAAATACTCGTGGTATGGGATGGCGACGAGGTTACCGGCTTCATCCCGGCGTACCATCGTGTATTCACTGCGGAGTTCAGGCGCGCCCGCGGCAGCGGCTTCAAATTCCTCCTCCGTCATATCCGCCGGATAATAATTCGCCCCGCGCGGCTTGGCACCGACGCCCCCCACGAAAGGCGCGTTGTCATCCAGACGATCCCATGGCCCATAATTGATTTCTGCGAAACGCCGAACGCTCTCGTCGTCGATCAGCATCCAGAGCGAATCTGGATCTCCATAGGCCTGATGCCAGAAAAGGCTGTCCATGATGTCGGCCGCCCCGATGAGCAGCGGGATCATCTCACGCTCAGACTCGGGCAGATGCGACACGTCGGCGGTCAGACGGACCGTCGTGTACTTGTCCAGCAGCGACGCGTCATCCGAATTTCCGGGAACGCTTGCCGTGCACGATGCCATGACAACAACCGCGATGAGAAGGAGGAGATAACGCATGAGTCGCAGAAGGTAAATGGTCTACTGGAGCGTGCCGCTCTCAACGATGAAGTCGGCAAGGCCGGGGCTATCCGCGGGAAGGCTCGGATGAACCGTCACTGTCACCACGTGCAAGGCGGGTGCGTAATACCCCAGATACTCGGGAATCCCGCCGTCGCCTTCCACATGAAAAGCGCCTGCAACATGGACTACCAGCGCGCCGTCGTGCCGCCGCGCCGACTGACCGATCGATTCGGCCATCCCTGCATCCCACAGCACCTGTGCAGCCATGAGATTATCCACGGACGGCCCGCCATGATCGGGCATCCCGGCCATACGATCTCTGAACTGCCGCTGATACCGCGGCGACGGCTCGGGCAACGGGAGTGGCGGGAGTAGGCGCCTGGCGGCGTGGAATATCGTCTCGGTCAGAGCTTCGGCGCCTTCGCGGGCGACAAGGTTGACGTACCTCCTCGGCACGTTCGCAGCGACGACCGCGCTGCCGTTTGCCTTCGT
>CBFGYX010000516.1:0-1766 GCA_965653075.1 uncultured bacterium | reverse complement strand
TGGATGGGTAGCACGTCGGCGGGCTACTTGTAGCTCATCGCTTTATCGCTCATCGCTTTGCAACCCGAGGCTTTGAAACTCATCGCCGGCGAAGAGGTCATCATGATTAGCTACTCAAGACCACTCCCCGTACTGAAAGCTCACCGCTCATTTCTCATCATTCAAAAAACGCCTCATGCAGCCGCCGAACCACATCATCGAGCTCTCGCTGCTCGACGACGAAGCTCAGGTTGAGCTCGCTGGCACCCTGCGAAACGAGCCGGACGTTCGCCGGAGGTACCGCCGCGAAGATCCTCGCGGCGATCCCCGGCGTGAAGCTCATCCGCGAGCCCACAGCGCAGACGATGGCGTGATCCTCATGAACGTCTACGGTGCCGATCTCCTGGAGCCACCGCACGATATCGTCCAGCCGCTCTGTCTTATCGATCGTCACTGAGACGCTCACCTCGGAGGTCGATACGAGATCGACGGGTGTCTCGTACTCGTCGAAAATCGCGAACACGCGGCGCAGGAAGCCGTGCGCCATCAGCATTCGAGCCGATGTGATGTTGATGACGGTGATGTCGCGCTTGCAGGCTATCGAGCGCACGGTTTTATCCGAATCGTTCTCGATCTCGCGGGTGATGGTCGTACCCTCGTCTTCGGGTTTCATCGTGTTGAGAACGGCCACGGGGATGTTACTGCGCACGGCCGGCAGGAGCGTAGCCGGGTGGAGCACCTTGGCGCCGAAGTAGGCGAGTTCGGCGGCTTCGGCAAAACTGAGGTGGCGTATTTTGCGGGCATTCGGCACAATCCGCGGGTCGGCCGTCATGACGCCGCTGACATCCGTCCAAACTTCGATGCGCACGGCGGAAAGCGCAGCCCCGATGAGCGCAGCGCTGTAGTCCGAACCTCCGCGGCCGAGCGTGGTCGTGGCGCCGTCCGGACCGCGGCCGATAAACCCTTGCGTCACCGGGATGAGGCCTTCTTCGACCACCGGGCGCAAGCGGTCCCGGGCAGCGGCATCGACAGCCGGGACGTCCGGGTGTGCCTGCTGATGGACGCCGTCGGTATGCATCACCTGCTTGACGTCGAACCAGACGGCAGGAACGCCCGCCTCGACCAGCGCGAGCGTCAGCAGCGGCGATGACAGATACTCACCAAACGAAACGACTGCATCGCGGCTACGCGCCCGGATCGCCGTCTCAGCAGAGGTCTCGTCGATGAGCGTGCGAAGCTCGGCAAGACGAGCCTCGATCATCTCCGACATCGAGGAATGAACCTCGGCACCAGCCTCCCCAAACTCAGACAGCATCGTTCGATGGCGCTCGGCGATCACACCGTACAGCTCGTGCGCCTCATCCTTCCGGTCGCGGGCGAGCGCCTCGCTGATTAAGAGCAGATTATTGGTGATGCCGGATAGGGCCGACGTCACGACGATCGTGCGGCGGTCGGAGTTGTTGGAAACGATAGAGGCTACGCGGCGCATGGCCTCCGCATCTTTAACGGAGGTCCCGCCGAACTTCATGACGACTAAGTCGGGCATTAGGGGGTAGATCTGGACGCCCGCGGATCGGGCGTCGAATGAAATCAATGGTGTCGGACAAGCAGGGGAAGTTAACGTTGCGGCGGCGAAAATGTGAATGATGGCGCGCCGTCGAAGCCCAGGTCCAACTATTTCGGCCTTATTTGAGGCGGCTCAGCCAGTCGTCGACCTCCCTCTCAAGGTCGAAGACCGCACGAGGGTCGAAACGGAAATGCCGATGAATCCAGTCGCCACTGCCGTC
>CBFGYX010000515.1:0-1769 GCA_965653075.1 uncultured bacterium | reverse complement strand
CGGCATGATGATCCACGCGAACAGCCGATACAGCCAGATAAAGGGCACGACCCGTTTGAAGAGATTCCCGAGACCGACGAGCACGCGCGAGCGAACGTCGAGCCGCATGATGGCTCCGCCCATCACCAGGGTCTCGACCCGGTCCGGAGCGAGTTCGGCGATGATGCGGATGACGATCGAGCCGAGCGACATCCCCACAAAATGTGCGCGATCGATGTTCAGATGGTCGAGCACGTCGATAACATCGCGGCTGACGTCTTCGAACGTATAACGCGGCGAGCCGATGGCATCGCTCGTGCCGGAGCCGCCGTGGCCGCGCAGATCCACCAGCAACACATTAAACTCCCGCTGAAAGACGCGCACCTGGCGATACCATATGGCCGAGCTGCCTCCCGCACCATGCACGAGCACCACCCAGGGCAACTCGGGAGATCGTTCGTATATGCGAAAGTGGAGCACGGGCTTCGTCGGCATGCTGCAATTAACCGCAGCGAGGCAATAGCGGTCCCGTTGACTCGTTAGAAGATGGTGAAGCGTTTTATCAGGCCACTGATTAATCCCGGATTTTTTCGCGTTGCACGTCTCACCGCCCGCTGCGGAGTGCCGCTGTAGCCATGTACACCTCATTCACTGGCCGTTGCGAACCATGAGCTGTCACCAAAGAGTCCGGATATCCGAGGTTTTCCGTCGGCCGGTCAGTACGATGATTCAACGGACGGTTGAGTCACATCGCCCTTATCGTAATCACTTCGATTCAGCATGCCCGCGACAGGTGCCCTCCGCTGATGTATTTTGAAGGGATGTGCGTATCGCCACACCATTCGTTTACCTACCCCCGACGCATGAAAATTTTTGCCCTCCTGATAGCCGTCACGATCGTCTCGACGTCGGTGGCCACCGCGCAGGCGAACGAACGAATCCCGGTGCTGATTGTCGACGGTTTCAGCAACCACGATTGGGAGCAGACGACGGCCGTCACGAAATGGATTCTCGAGAGCAGCGGTCTGTTCACGGTCGACGTGACGACGATCCCGACGGACAGCACTGCGCGTCAGGCATGGACACTCAATGCCGAGCCCTACGCGGCAATCGTCCAGAACAGCAACAACCTTACTGCCGAGCATCTGACCTGGCCCGAGCATGCTGAAAGGGAGCTCGAATCCTATGTGCGTGGCGGCGGCGGGCTCTATATCCTGCACTCGGCCAACAATGCGTTTTTGCACTGGGAGGCGTATGAGGAGATGATCGGGCTCGGTTGGCGTCCGCTGGATGCCGGGTACGCGCTCGAAGTCACGGAAGACGGCGAGATCGTGCGCATCCCACCGGGAGAAGGAGGGCGGACACACCACGGCGATCGCTTCGATGCGGTAATCCGGAAGTTGAACAACCATCCGATCAATCAGGATTATCCCGACCGGTGGATGACGGCGAACACCGAAGTGTATAGCTATCCTCGCGGTGCCGCCAAGAACATTGAGGTGCTGTCGTACGCGCTGGATGAGTCGGACACTGAGCGCTTATGGCCCACCGAATGGGTTGTCTCGTACGGTGACGGTCGGGTCTACAACGCGAGCCTCGGCCATCTCTGGCATGACGAGACCTACCCCGAGGCGTATCGGTGCATCGGATTCCAGACGACGCTCATCCGCGCCGTTGAGTGGGCCGCCACCGGAGCGGTGACGTATCCCGTTCCCGATGACTTTCCAACGGAAGACGCCACCAGCCTGCGTCCGTACGAGGAACTGCCGATTGAACTCCGCTAAGAACCG
>CBFGYX010000514.1:0-1778 GCA_965653075.1 uncultured bacterium | reverse complement strand
CAACGACTATCTCGCCAAACGTGATGCCCAGTGGATGAGCCAGCTCTACCATGCGCTGGGCCTATCCACGGGAATCATTCAACACGACGCGTCGTTCATCTATGACCCCACCTACGATGCGTCCGATAAACGCCTACAACACCTTCGCCCCTGCACAAGGCCCGAGGCGTATCGAGCCGACATTACATATGGTACCAACAACGAATATGGGTTCGACTATCTCCGAGACAACCTCGTGGTCACCGATTTGAATCAATGTGTACAGCGCGAATTGAACTTCGCCATCGTCGACGAAGTCGACAGCATTTTGATCGATGAAGCGCGGACGCCGTTGATCATCTCGGGTCCCACGGACCAGACCACCGACCTTTATTACCGAATCAACGCGATCATCCCGCAACTCAAAGCCGAAACCGACTACACCATCGAAGAAAAGACCAAGACCGCTGCGCTCACCGAAGACGGCAACGCGCGCGTTGAAAAACTGCTCGGTGTCGACAATTTGTACGATCCGGCCCATATGGACCTGGTCCATCACGTGGTGAAAGCCTTGCAAGCCTACACGCTCTATAAACGAGACGTGGACTATGTCGTGAAGGACGGCGAAGTCATCATCGTGGACGAATTTACGGGCCGCTTGATGCCGGGCCGCAGATGGAGCGACGGGCTGCATCAAGCCGTCGAGGCCAAAGAGGGCGTGAAGATCGCCAACGAGAATCAGACGCTCGCGTCCGTGACCTTTCAAAACTATTTCCGCATGTACAAGAAGCTCAGCGGCATGACCGGCACAGCGGACACGGAAGCCGCCGAATTCGCCAAGATCTATAACCTCGACGTCAACGTCGTGCCGACCAATCGTCAAATGATTCGGCAAGATTATGCCGACGTCGTGTACCGGACGGAGAAAGAAAAGTTCGCGGCGATCGTCGAAGAGATTAAAGAGTGCCATGAGCGTGGCCAGCCGGTACTAGTTGGAACCATTTCGATCGAAAAGTCGGAGAAGCTGGCCGGGCTGTTGAATCGCAACGGGGTCAAGCACAACGTCCTCAACGCCAAGCAGCACGAACGCGAAGCCGAAATCGTCGCGCAAGCCGGACGCAAAGGCGCGGTCACGATCGCCACGAACATGGCGGGGCGAGGTACCGACATCCTACTGGGCGGCAATCCCGACTTCATGTACAAACAGGTGCTGTATCGGGAAGAAAACATCCCGGAAGACCGCAAGCTTGAAATCTATGAGGGTATCCGATCCGATTGCGATAAGGACAAGCAGGCAGTCATCGCCGTGGGCGGACTTCATATTCTCGGCACGGAGCGGCACGAAAGCCGCCGCATCGACAACCAGCTTCGAGGCCGGGCCGGCCGCCAGGGCGATCCAGGGACGTCGAGATTCTATCTGTCGTTGGAAGACGACCTGATGCGGATCTTCGCTTCGGAACGAGTGTCACAGCTGATGCTCAAGCTCGGCATGGAGGAAGGCGTCCCCATCGAACACGGGATGGTGACTCGCGCGATCGCAAACGCGCAAAAGAAAGTTGAGGCCCATAACTTCGAAATCCGCAAACAACTGCTCGAATACGACGACGTCATGAACAAGCAGCGCGAAGTGATTTATCGACATCGTCGGGCCGTATTGAACGGAGACAACCTCACCAACGACCTTTATGACATGATGGACAGTTCCGTGGAATACTCCCTCAATGTGTATTGTCCCCCCGACCAGTACCCGGAAGAATGGGACGTCAAAGGTTTAACTGAGGTCATGCAGAGTCAGTTCG
>CBFGYX010000513.1:0-1781 GCA_965653075.1 uncultured bacterium | reverse complement strand
GGATCGAGCCGGAGAAGCGTGCGAGTATGCCGGGCGTCACCACATCGTACGACGCATGGGCGGCCGCCCGCCACTGCCGCGCAATGAGCGACGGCCCAATGCCCACCTCGAGGCGGTTCTCGTGCCGCCACCACACGTCCTGGATGTTCTCGCGAGGGTCGTCCCAGGCGCCGGCCGGAAGGACCTGAGCGCGAACATCGGCCACGGATATGACGGCAAACAACATCGCGATTGCCGCCGGTAAGAGTCGCGTCAATCCCCGGCGATCTACGCGGCGTGCCGTTGTGATTTCCGCGCCGCCGCTACTATGTTGCGCCCGCCCCGTTAAAAGGATGCGTAGCAGACGGCATCGTGGCCTTGCGCCGTCAGTCGTCATTGCCATGAGGAAGTCGGGCTTTGAGACGATCGTGGCGCATCATATAGAAAATGAGTCGTTGAAAAGACGAATGTCGATATTCGGTAAAATGCCCGGCGAACTTCGGCGCGGAGGTGGTATCCGTTCCGATTCCGCCTTCCGCACCTTGTCAACAGGATTCGACGTCGAGCCGTTTCAGTTCCCTATATACGGCGCCGGTAAAGGTAACCTCCACCGCCCTACAATTCTATCGGCATGCAGTGGCTTGACTGGCTGATCGTCGTCCTCTACATGGTCCTCACGCTGGGGATCGGTGTGTACCTGGCGCGCCGCGCCTCCGGCTCGATGGAGGACTTCTTCGTCTCGGGCCGTTCGCTCCCGTGGTGGCTCGCAGGCACGTCGATGGCGGCCACCACGTTTTCCATCGACACACCGCTGTACATCGCAGGCGTGGTAGGCTCGCGCGGAATTGCCGGCAACTGGGAGTGGTGGGCCTTTGGCGTCGGCCATGTGCTCATGATTTATGTCTTTGCGCGGCTGTGGCGGCGAAGCGAGATCGTGACAGACGCCGAGCTCATCGAAATCCGCTACGGTGGTCGCCCGGCTGCGGCGCTGCGAGGCATCAAGGCATTCCTCTTCGCCGTTCCGATCAACTGCATCGGGATCGGTTACATCATGCTCGCTGCCGTCAAGGTTGTCGACGCGCTCGCGCTGTGGGAGAGCCTGGGCTTTAGTGGCGACGGGTTGATCTGGGGGATGGACCCGAAGCTGCTTTCCGTGATCGGCGTCTCGGCGCTCGTTCTTGCATATGCGGGCTTCTCCGGCCTCTGGGGGGTTGTTGCAACGGACTTCCTCCAGTTCTTCCTTGCCTTGTTCGGCGCGATCATCGTCGCATGGTTCGCAATATCGAGTCCGGAAGTCGGCGGGCTCACCGGGCTCGTCAGCCAGGCGCAGCAGCTCACGGATTTCGACGTCCTCTCCTTCGTGCCGATCACCTTCGACGCCGCGCAGCCATGGCGGATCGGGTGGAGTACCATCGCCGGGATTTCCGCGACTACGTTCTTCGCCTACGTGTTCGTGCAGTGGTGGACGTTCCGCCGCTCGGATGGCGGCGGCGAGTTCATCCAGCGCATGGCGGCCTCCCGTGACGAGGCCGAGGCCGAGAAAGCCGCCTGGTTTTTCAACATCATGAACTACGTCGTCCGTACCTGGCCGTGGATCCTCGTGGCACTGGCGGCGGTGGTGCTCTATCCCGAGATGGAAGATCCGGAGCTCGGCTACCCGATCATGATGCTCGAATTTCTGCCTATCGGCCTGCTCGGCCTGGTTGTGGCGTCGCTCGTGGCCGCTTTCATGAGCACGGTTTCCACGCCCATCAACCTCCCGCAATTGCCCTGCCGCTACGATCGGCTCGAAGTTCTCCGGA
>CBFGYX010000512.1:0-1785 GCA_965653075.1 uncultured bacterium | reverse complement strand
CTACACGCGGCTTCTCGCGGCGATGGATCGAGCGCAGTCCGTCCTGCAATCTCAGGAATCGCATACAATCAGGCCGCGCGCCGAAGCCGTGCTTACGGGCCTTGGCTTTGAAGCCGATGAGCTCGACCGGCCACTCGCCACGTATTCGGGCGGCTGGCGCATGCGTGCAACGCTGGCACGAATCCTCTTGTCGAATCCGGCCATCCTGCTGCTTGACGAGCCGACCAACCACCTCGATATCGAAAGCGTCGACTGGCTGGAGCAGTACCTGAAGAACTACAACGGCACGGTCGTCATCGTGTCGCACGACCGGTATTTCCTCGATCGGATGGTCGACCATATCAGCGAAATCGCGCACGGCCGGGTTACGGATTTCGCCGGTAACTACTCGTTTTACCTCACCGAGCGCGTGGCGCGGCGCGAGCTTCAGCAGGCCGCCTACGATAATCAGCAGCGCGAAATCGCCGAGACCGAGCGCTTTATCGAGCGGTTCCGGTATAAGGCGACTAAAGCCACGCAGGTTCAGAGCCGCATCAAACACCTCGAGCGGATGGAGCGGGTGCTGCCGCCGCCCGCCGAAGCGGCGAAGATCGGCTTCCGCTTCCCCGAGCCGCCTCGGAGCGGCCGCACCGTACTCGAGCTCACGGCGTTCTCAAAGACATACAGCGGCGACACCGGTCCGATCGACGTGTTCGACAAGGCGGGTCCGCTGACGATTGAGCGCGGCGATAAAATTGCCCTCATCGGGAAGAACGGTGCAGGAAAGTCGACCCTCGCCCGCATCTTGAACGGTCGAGAAGACTTCGAAGGTGCGCGCAAGGAGGGCTACCACGTTGTGCGGACGTTCTTCGCGCAGCATCAGGCGGAAACGCTCAATCCGAGCGATACCGTGCTCGAGGCGCTGCGATCCGAGGCGCACGGGCAGGGCGAAACCGAGCTTCGGTCGCTGCTTGGCGCCTTCCTCTTCACGGGCGACGACGTTTTTAAGCCGGTGTCGGTGCTTTCGGGTGGTGAGCGCAGCCGGCTCGCATTAGCGCGCACGCTACTCTCCCCTGCCAACTTCCTGATTCTCGACGAGCCGACCAACCACCTCGACATCCAGTCGATCCAGGTATTGATCGACGCTCTGAAGCAGTACAAGGGAACGTTCGTCGTGGTAAGCCATGACCGGCACTTTCTCGATGCGGTGTCGAACAGAATCTGGGCCGTGGGCGGCGGCACGGTACACGACTTCCCCGGCACCTATTCGGAGTACCGCTGGAGCCTGGAGAAAGGTAGCGCCCGTGCTATTGAGGACGCGACGGTGAATGTGCCTGCCGAGCGACCGAAGCAGCAAGCGTCCGGCGGACCCAAGACCAAGGAGCAAAAGCGACGCGAGGCTGAAGAGCGCCGAAAACTAAAAGCCTCGGTAGCAAACGGTGATGCTGCCGGGATCGAACAGTTGTCGCCTGCTCAGCAGCAGCAGGCTTACCGGCGCGTCGAGCAAGAGGTCATCAGGCTCGAGGCTCGTGTGGAAGAGCTGGAGACGAAAATGGCCGATCCGCAGGTGTACGAAGACGCAGAAACACTTCGCAAGGTCGCCGCCGACCACCAGGCCGCGAACGCTGAGCTGGAGCTGAAGATGAAGCAGTGGGAGGAGCTGGCTGAGATCGTTTCCGCAGGTTGACCCGTGCGCATAACCGGGAGGCACGGCATTGCCGCCGGAGTCCTGATACAAGAACGCCGGACGTTCAAGTGAACGGCCGGCGACCAACTCCTGCTGTGGCGTCGTGACGCCGACATCTA
>CBFGYX010000511.1:0-1789 GCA_965653075.1 uncultured bacterium | reverse complement strand
AGCGCTGACCGAGAGCGTAGCAAGGCGTGTCGTTCCGCTTCCCGTGAGCGGCGCATTCCACTCCAAACTCATGGAATACGCCGTGCCGGGTCTTCGCAAAGCACTTGACGGCGTGGAGATTCAAGCTCCAACGTGTCCGGTTTACCTCAACGTGACCGCGCGTCCAGCACAAGATCCGGAGGAGATTCGCCGCCGACTGCTCGAGCAACTCACGGCCCCCGTCTTATGGACCGGCATCCTCAGTGCGATGTCGGATGACGGCGCTACACGATTTGTCGAGGTCGGTGCAGGCGCGGTTTTAAGCGGACTCGTTAAGCGTACGCTCGGCCGCAGCACTGAAACGAAGCCGGCAGGAAAGGCTGAAGATTTCGAACGTCCCGAAGTATTTCAAATCAGCGATTAATGCAGATCGATCTGACCGGTAAGTCGGTTCTCATTTCAGGTGGAGCGCGTGGCATTGGCCGCGCCCTTGTCGAATCCTTTGCCGGCACGGGAGCGCGTGTTGCGTTTACCTACCGATCCTCTGCGCAGGATGCCGGAGCGCTGAAGCAGCAACTCGAGGACTCAGGAACCGAGGTGCTGGCTTTCCAGGGCGATGCCGTGGATGCCGACGCCGCCGGCGAAGCCGTCAAAGGCGTGCTCGACGCGTGGGGTACCATCGACGTCCTCATCAACAACGCCGGCATCACGAAAGACAACCTGATGCTGCGGATGAGCGAAGACGATTGGGATGCGGTCATCAACACCAACCTCAAGAGCGTCTTCAACTTCGCCAAAGCCGTGTACCGGCCGATGATGAAGCAACGGGCCGGCAAGATCATCAACATGTCGTCGATCGTTGGCGTGTCCGGTAACCCGGGTCAGACCAATTACTCGGCGTCGAAAGCCGGTATTATCGGCTTCACGAAGAGCCTCGCCAAAGAACTTGCAAGCCGTGGCATCACGGTCAACGCAATTGCGCCTGGGTATGTGGCCACCGATATGACGGCTGCCCTCTCCGATGCCGCACGCGAAGCCATGCTTGGCGCCGTGCCGCTCGGCCGGCCGGCATCGCCGCAAGACGTAGCCAATGCGGCCGTCTTTTTGGCTTCACCACTCGCTGATTACATTACCGGCCAGGTGATCCACGTAGACGGCGGCCTCGTGATGTAATTCGGCCTGGGATTCGCCTCTCGTATCAATGGTCGAGTTCTGGCGTCAGGCCGAGGTCTGCAGGTTAAGACGCGGCAACGACATTTATTGAGCAGGATTCAGGAGAAGCGATACCATGGCTGAAGAGCGAAAATCGGAACCTTATAAGCAGGTAATCGACCTCACCTCGAGGGCGATCAAGCAGGACCGCGAGGAAGCTACCCGCGATGCATTCGCCGAGCCGGATCCGCCGCTGCCGGACGTCCAGCTTGGGGATCTGTCCGATTCGATGAGGCAGGCCGTCGAGCGCATGAACTGGCCCGGACTCATGCCCGTCCAGCAGAAAGCGATCCCCTATCTCCTGGAGCGCCGCGACCTCATCGTGCAGTCGCGCACCGGCTCGGGAAAGACGGGCGCCTTCATGCTGCCGCTGCTCGACTTGCTCGATCCGTCGCAAGCTGTGACGCAAGCGCTCGTCCTGGCACCGACGCGTGAACTCGCGCGCCAGGTAGAGGCCGAATTCGAGCGCATGAACGGCCCCGACTCCGCCATCCGCACGGCGCTCGTCTACGGCGGCGTCCGATACGGCCCTCAGCTGCAGGCACTGAAGGAAGGCGCACACGTGGTAATCGGTACGCCGGGCCGTATCCTCGATCAC
>CBFGYX010000510.1:0-1794 GCA_965653075.1 uncultured bacterium | reverse complement strand
GAGGTAGCCCGTACCACCGAGACGTCCGTGGTCGAAGATGGACTGCAGGTTGCGCGTACGCGAACGCCTCAGAGACTTCCTGAAGCTGACGATTCGACTCGGCCGAGCCGAAATAGATCGTCGCGCCGACGGCCGCGCAGCCCATGTCGTGCGCCTGCTCGATGCCGCCGAAGAGGATCTGGTCGTACGTGTTGGGATAGGTGAGAAGCTCATTATGGTTGAACTTCATGATGAACGGGATGCGATGCGCATACTTACGCGCAACCGACCCGAGCACGCCGTACGTGGATGCCACTGCGTTACAACCGCCTTCGATGGCGAGCTTCACGATGTTCTCCGGATCGAAGTACGCCGGGTTCTTGGCAAACGACGCGCCGGCCGAGTGCTCGATTCCCTGGTCGACGGGGAGAATCGAGAGGTAGCCCGTACCACCGAGACGTCCGTGGTCGAAGATGGACTGCAGGTTGCGCAGTACGCGAACGTTCCGATCCGAGCCAATGAAAACGCGGTCGACAAAGTCGGGGCCCGGCAGATGCAGATTCTCCTTCGGGATCGTGCGACACGTATGATCGAGGAGCGACTCCGCCTCGTCGCCGAGCATATCGGCCGTGTTTGTGGTGGTTAGTTCGGCCATGGTATATGCCTCCTGACTAATTGTTGGTTCGCAAAAACGGCATCGTGCAGCGAAGATAAAGAAAGATCCTTCGCATCTTGATCGCCCCAATTTACGATTCTGAGGCTATTGCGGCGACCGTGATTCCCTTACGCGGGATTTGAGGAAGTATAGCGCTTGCGTCATAATAGCGGTGTAGGTATCGGCCCCGTTCACAAAAGCGCTTTGCCCGCGGGGACTGGCGGATTGGTGAGGCGCGATCATCTTTCAGCGGGAAGCGAAACGGGGCACTAGCACTGTGGGAATATTTGATGGAGACATCAGCCACCCCTGAATATCGCGCGCGATCAGCGGCGCCGTCATCAATCCCTTCGCACCGAGACCAGTGAAAACCCACACACGGCCCGACGCTGAAACCGGGCCCACCATCGGCATGCGCGTGCCCGGCACCGTAACGCGGATCCCGGCTCGGCTCTGCGTCACCGTGCCCTCGGCAATTGAAGGCACGATCTCGCTCACTTTGTTGAGGATGTGCATTGTCGCCTCCGACGTTGGCCGTGCATCGGCAAACTCATGCTCGTACGTCGAGCCCGCAACAAATCGAGGTGACGTGCCGGGTTCTCCATCAGGCGCGACTCCCTCATTCACCAGATAGCCCAGCCCCGCGACATGCGGATGACGTTGCGGAAGGTCGATGCCGTCGATCGATATCGTCTGACCTTTCACGCGGTGCACGTTCAGCTCGGCCGTATATGGGACGTGCAGGTACCCGTCACCCACGGCCAGGATGACGACCTTAGCGTCGACCTCGGCGTGGCCGTCGTCCGTTTCGAGGCGGCACGTAGCGCCACGCGGATGCTCGCTGACGTCCACAAGACGATGGCGCATGCGAATGTTGGCGCCCGATTTCTCGGCCGCCTTCACGAGTGTCCGGCAGAAAGCACCGATGTTGATCGCGCTTCCGTCATTATGAAAGAGCGCGCCGTGTGGAGCGACGACGTGAGGGAAATGACGCCGGCAATCCCCGGCATCGAGCCAGCATGTCAGGTGGCGATGCTCGCGAGTGACCTGGCGCATCTTCTCGGCGAGATCGGCCGACGCGGCCGGGCGCAGGATTCCGTAGTCGAGAACCAGCGAGCGGGCGTCCGCCAGTTCGATCGTTTCCGCCAGGGCATCACGGG
>CBFGYX010000509.1:0-1796 GCA_965653075.1 uncultured bacterium | reverse complement strand
GGTCCAGCTGGGGCGTCCGCATCATATAGCTCCAGCCGTCGAGTCCGTCCTCCGGCGCGCCCGGTGCCTCGTGCGGCCGCACGTCCGCTCGCGCAAGCTCGAGCCGCTGATAGGCGCCGCCTTCCGACATCATGAAGCCATGCAGATGACGCATGTATGCGGCGGATTCGTACTTCAGCGCCTCCCAGATGTGCGGGCGCGCGCCTTCGGGCTCGCCGGTCGAGGTGACGTCGTAAGCGGCGGTTCCGTGTACATGCCCTGAGAGTCCGCCCGACAGCACCGAGCCGTACATCTGCGCGCGGGCGAAGTAATTGTCGCGCTCGGAGTTCGCCTCCGGGCGCTCGCCTCCCGGCATGTTGATCTCATGATCCCAGCCGGTGTAGTACGGCTCAAAGTTGATGGTGGGATATGGCGGATCCAGGTGCCAGATTTCGCTTAGCGTGCGGGTTACCCGGTGGTCGCGCGGCTTGTTGCCCACGCTGTGCATCGTCAGCCAGGGCGCGTCGTCGCCGTGCCCGAATGCGACGTACGTGGTGCTGTCGATGAGCACCGTCACCGGCTGGCCGAACGGCATCGGCCCGTATTCGTCGAGGTGGTACGTCAGCGCCTCGTTGAACTGATCGGCGGTGAGACTGAAGTCATCGGGAATCCAGTCGAGATGGATGACGCTGTAGACAAAGTTGTGGGCGCCGTAGCGCGAGGCGAGGTACTGCACATAGCGGGCGAACGTCTCGTTGAAGTCGAAATAGGCATCCCATGAAGGTCCGACGTCGCGCCGAACGGTCTCGAGCAGCGGCACAAACCCCTGCTCGGCCAGGTGGTCCATCTTGCGGTCGAGGCTCTGGAAGTACGCGGGATTGATGCGGTTGAAGTCGGAGACACCCTCGTGCTCGTCCGACATCTCAAACGGCAGGTTTCCATACTCGTCGCGCATATCCTTCGACGTGAGCGTCCCCCAGTAAGCCAGTCCGCCGGAGGCGTCGACACCCTCCGAGTCGGAGACGTCATAGCCGAACTTCTCCCAGGCGTTCCGCACGAAGATGCCGTTCTTGTCGGCATAGGTGCTCGGATTCGAGTCCGCTTCCCAGTTCGGAAACGCGGCAATCATACTGATGGAGTTGAAGCCCTGCCGCTTCCGATAGCCGACCGCGTCCTCCCACCCGACCGCCGGACCCGGCTCGTACGATTCAGACGTCGGCGCCCCGCGAAAAGGCAGCCGCCAGGTGCTTCCCGCTAGCCAGGTGTCACCGACCATGAAAAAAGGCGTGCCGTCGGCGTACTGGAGAGCGCGGCCATTTTCTGTCGGGCGGATGAACCCGCGCCGTACCGGGTTCGCCTCCTTCTCGGCTTCGGTCCACTCGCGCGCCGTGAACACACCCGACTGACCGTTCAGGCCGCCGTCATTCGGCTGATTGGATCCGCTCGTCCAGCGCCACTCGCCCGGCGCCGTTGCCACCACGCGCACGCGAAACGTGTTACCGCCGTCCCAGAACCCATAGACGCGCTCGGCAAACCCCGGGCCTTCGAGCTCCACCCAGGTCGTGACGTCGGTGTATGGATTCTCATATGCACCGGAGGCCGTAAGCGTGATTTCGTGAAGCTCCCACGTCCGGGTCTCCTCGATGTGCGGCTGACCGGCGGCGGGGATCGCCGCAAGCAGCAGAATGCCGAACGCGGCGCAAGTTCGGGTCATGAAGGGCATGGCTGACGGCTGGATATGACTACGGAGTTCCCGCGAATGATATGTCATCTGCGCGGATTATGCCGGTGGAAAGCCGGGGCGTGTGAGCGGGGAG
>CBFGYX010000508.1:0-1800 GCA_965653075.1 uncultured bacterium | reverse complement strand
GTTTGCGTCACCGCGAAGCCGCTTCGCTTTCGCCGACAGGCGTCTATGGTGAGGAGACGGTTATCAGCACCCGAGGTCCGAGTCCGGTGGAAGGAAACGTGCAGACCTTCGGGGCGAAGCTTACGGTCACACCATCGCAGCGGCATGATGTCTGGCTCGAGTTCGATGACGCCCGTCAGAGTTACGACAATTCGTCGGCTCAGTTAGGCACGCTCGACCGTCCGGACGCCTCGCCTCCCTCGTTCAGCGGGTACGGCCCCGAGCTGCAATTCAACCGGTCTCAGGCGACGCTGGCGCACACCTGGCGATTTAACGCGGGTGTTTTACAATCCAGCCTGATGCGCAATCGGACCGAAACACTCGGCCGGACCATCCCCCCCGGAACGCCTGGTGGACCTCCCGGAAGCGGCCTGCCGAACAAGGAGCCTGGCTCAGCGCGTACACTTGAATCCGACAATACAATTCTCGATTCGAAACTTATTGTACGCCGGGGTGACCATGCGCTTTCAGTCGGGGGGCAGTTCTGGAACGCGCGGATGGTCGACGGCGTGGCGCTCGGGCCATTCGAGCACACGCAATGGTCGGTATTCGCTGAAGACGAATGGCGGTTCATTCCGTCGCTTGCCCTAACCGCCGGCCTTCGACGCGATGATCACAGCGTCTTCGGCGGGCACGTGAGTCCGCGCGCCTACCTCGTCTGGAATGCAACGCCCACGTTGACACTCAAAGGAGGCGTCAGCCAGGGATATAAGACGCCCAGGGTCGAGCAGTTGGTCGACGGCATCATCGGATTTACGGCTCAGGGTCGCACAGCCACGATCGGAACGCCGAGCCTTAAGCCGGAGACAAGCACAACCACTGAGGTCACGGCCTTCTACGGAAACGTCGATCGGTTTACGGCCAGCATCACGCTCTTCAATAACCTGTTCGACAACAAGATCACGACCGGTACGCCCGTGGCCAACTGTACCTTTGCGGGTGCGCCGAACCGAGCCGGATGCCTGAATTACGGCGACTTCCCCGGGCAGGAGTTCTTTGCTCAGAGCGTCAACGTTGATGAGGCCGTCACGCGTGGTATGGAAGCCGGCGTTCGCATTCCGGCGGGTGTGTGGACGCTGAGCTCGAACTATACCTACACCTATAGCGAGCAGCTCAGCGGCGAAAATGAAGGCCTGCCACTGACAAATACGCCGCGGCACATGGTTAACGGCAACCTGAGCGTACAACCTTCGCAGCGGATCACCGGTTGGCTGCGCGGTGAGTACCGGAGCTCGCGCGCACGCCGCACCACCGTCGCCGAAGATCCGGCCTATGCCGCGCTGGGCGACTACCGAGCCTACTCGCTCTTCCATCTCGGAGGTTCGTACGCCGTTAACGAGTCCATCACCATCAGCGCGACCGCGTACAATCTGCTGAACAAAGACTTCCTGCGGTACGGCGCCTACGAGATCGAGCCGACGGACGACAACCCTTCGGGCATCGCCTATACCAACCTGTACAACAACCACCAGGAAGGCCGCCGCATCTGGATGTCGGTAGACGTTCGGTTCTGATACGTCCGTCCACGGCCGGGCACGTTGATAAAGGTCTTCACGGATATCCTGATGCAGTGCGGGATAGCGGATTGAGCTTCAGCCGTGCCGGGCGGTGAGGCGGTGAGCGAGGGCAATGTCGGCGCGAACGGCGAGACGAGAAAAACGCTGAAGCCCGGTGTCGGCTGCGAGCGCGGCTTAGCCCGAACGGACCGACGGCGACTCTTCCTCAATGATCTGCCGGAGCACTGCCAATGAGATGTCGCCC
>CBFGYX010000507.1:0-1805 GCA_965653075.1 uncultured bacterium | reverse complement strand
ACCTCGATTTCGCCGGCCGCATAGGCATCGGGGTCGGCAGCGGCCATATCGTAGGACGCAGCCTCCATCGCCTGCAAGCGGTACACCGGTCGAGGGAAGTCAAAGCTCTGCTCCATGATGCTCCGTACATGGCCGAGTTCAACGCCGAGGGTCTGGGTCATGAGTTGCGCCTTCTCCCGCGCATTATGAATGGCTAAACGCAGAGCTTCATTCCGGGCATGATCGCGGTTGCGGAGGTCGTAGGACACCTGATCGAGCCGGTTGGCACCGCTCTGTACGATCCTCGCGACGAGCTCCGGCAGCAGATTGAGGTCGTCTACCTCTACCACAAGACTGCGCGCCGCCTCGAATCCACGCTCTTCCCAGCGCCGCGCATCGTTATTATACTCGCGCCATGGCTGCAGTCTCAGGTTCTCCAGGCGGATCCGCGCCTCATCGATACCCAGCTCACGCACCGCATTGAGTGCTTCCCGCGCGGCCGTCTCGTTCTCCCGTCGCGCGTCCTCCGCGTTCACCGCTTGAGACACGACGCCAAAACGAACCGTGGCCATATCAGGCGCCACTCGATGAACGCCTTCCCCACTTACAGAAACCGTGCGCTTGTCCGCATCCTGCGCATTCAATGAGATGGGCGCGACCAATAGAAGCAACAGTGCCGCGGGAAGTAATCTGATGAGCTTCATATCCAGGTACCGTCTGTGTGGTTAATCATCGCGGAATCATGTTTCCGCGTACGATACTTCTCGTGCCGGCGTCTTAATGCAAACCCCCTGCCATCCTTCATCTCGTCTACAAATCAGGGATGCAAGCGGCCCATCATCCGGGGGAATGGAATGGTCTCACGAACGTGTTTCAGGCCGCACATCCACCCTACCGTCCGCTCGAGGCCCAGCCCGAATCCTGAATGAGGGACCGTGCCGTACCGTCTAAGATCGAAGTACCAGTCGAAGACATCCGAGGGCAGATCGTGCTCTGCCACCTGGTTTTGGAGGAATGCCAGATCGGTGGCACGTTCGCCACCGCCGATGACCTCGCCGTAGCCTTCCGGTGCGAGCACATCGATGCCAAGCGCAAGCCGATCGTCTTCCGGATCACGTTTCATGTAGAACGCCTTGACCACGGCCGGGTACCGATGCACGATGATCGGGCGGTCGAAATGCCACGTGAGGACCGTCTCATCGGAGCCGCCAAAATCATTTCCCCACTCAAAATTACGCGCCGACTCTTTCCACTTCGGCAAGTTGCGAAGCTCCTCTTCGATGTCGTCCAATCGCTGATGGATCTGGATCTCACGCGCGTCGATCCGTCGCTTCTCGTGCTTCTTTGCTTGGCCGTACGCCCGCCGGTTCGTCTCCTCTTCTTCCCGAAGTGCAGCCTGTTCCGCCGTCAACGATTCGATCCGAGCATCGAGCATTTGAGCCGTCTCGTCGCTCCGCAGCAACTCGACCGCCTCGGAATAGGATATTCTCGGGAATGGTGCGGTGATGCGCTTCAACGGCTCGAGGTCGCGGCCGAGGATTTCAAGCTCCGTACCGCAGTGCTCGAGCACATCCGCGGCGATGCGTGAAAGGAATGCCTCGGCGAGGTCCATCGTCATGTCGAGGTCGAAGAACGCCATCTCCGGCTCGATCATCCAGAACTCGGTGAGGTGGCGTCGCGTCTTCGACTTCTCGGCGCGGAACGTCGGCCCGAACGTGTAAATCTTGCCGAATGCCATCGCCAGAGCTTCGCCGTGAAGCTGCCCGGATTGCGTGAGGTAGGCCTTGTCGTCGAAGTAGTCGAGCTCAAAAAGGGTCGAGGTACCT
>CBFGYX010000506.1:0-1811 GCA_965653075.1 uncultured bacterium | reverse complement strand
TCAAATCCAGGCCGGCAGCCTCCACGACTGACTCGAGGTGCTCCTCTTTCGAGGCTGTCGCAATCGCGATCTTGAGGCCCCGCTCGCGGCACATCTGCAGCAACTCCTTGACGCGTGGATACACGCGCACTCCTTCCGTCTCAACGAGTCCCGCGTACAATTCGCCGTGTCGATCGCGCATGTCGTCACCCACGCGCTCTTCCGCCTCGTCGCCGACCAGGAACGGAACCAGCATGCTGCCTCCCTTGCCGATCTCAAACTCCACCCGATCTCGGCCGACGCCGTAGCCGAACTCTTTGAGCGTCTGCGCCCAGGCGCGTGCATGCATGCCGTTCGTGTCGATGAGCGTGCCGTCGAGATCGAAGATGATTCCATCAATGGCCATGGGAGGAGACGGGAAAAACGTTGTGGAGAATGTGGTCTCGACAAGCTATTGCCCGAAATCGTCTTGGAATACTTAACTTCCGTTACGATTTCCACTTTTCCGAGCTGCTGTCTATCGATCCGTCTGCTACTACTCCTCGCTCCATCCTTTTGCAGCACGGTTTTATGACGAGTCGTCAGGTGTTAATGTCGTTAGGCCAGTTCGGACAGGCAGGTGATTTCGCGGCCGATGTGCATGCAGCCTGCGGAGGGCGCGCCTCATGCTGAAAGAGTACAGCCGGTTGCTTCAGCGGTCTCTGTTTGTCTCCGATCTGCTCTTCATCGCAATAGGCTGGATCGGAGCCTACTTTATTCGCTTCGGTCTCCTGCACGACGGATCACCTTACGCCATCCGTCCGATTGCCGTTCGCCTGCTGAACGCCCCGGAAGGCCCACCCGCGCTCGACGCCTACCTGAGCATACTCCCCGGCGTGATGCTCATCTGGAGCGCGGTATTCGTGCTCTCCGGACTCTACGGCGGAAGCCGCGCCCAGCGCCTGCCGTCGTTGATTTTTGCGGTGCTGAAAGCTGCCGCACTCGGCCTGGGAGCCGTGCTCGTCGGCCTCTTCTTTTACCGCACGTTCTCGTTCTCGCGCCTGCACATGCTGCTCTTCGGCACGCTGACGATCGTGCTTATGGTCGGCGCGCGGATTGTGCTCTATTATTTTGTGCGACGCGCAAGGCAACAGGGCAAGTATGTTCGGCGCGTGGTAATCATCGGCGCCGGCAAGACGGGGCGCCGCCTGGCTCAGACGTTCCATCATTATCCATGGATCGGGCTCGACGTCGTTGGATTTTTCGACGACCGGCCCGTGGAGGACGTCCCGTACCTCGGCACCACGGCTGACGTGGTGGATGTGCTGGATAAGATGGAAGAAGAGGGAACACCGGTCTCGTATGTCTACATTGCACTGCCGCTGTCGGCATCGCCTCGGATCGAGGAACTCGTCAACACCCTGGCCCGGCGGCTGGCACACGTCTTCCTCGTGCCCGATCTCTTCCACCTGGACATCATCAACAGTCGCATCACGGATATTGACGGCATGCCCGTCATCCATCTGATCGATGAGACACCGTTTGAGTTCAGGCGGGGGATGAAGCGGGCCATGGACATTGCCTTCTCGGCGACGTTTCTGCTGCTTGCCGCGCCCATCATGATGTTAATCGCAATCGGGGTCAAGCTGTCGTCGCCCGGCCCCGTGTTCTACAAGCAGCAGCGGATGGGTCTCAACGGGCTGACCTTCGACATGCTGAAGTTTCGGTCGATGCCGGTCGATGCCGAAAAAAGCTCGGGCCCGGTCTGGGCGAAATCAGGCGAAAGCCGCGCGACACCCTTCGGGAGCTTCCTGCGGCGCACATCGCTCGATGAGCTTCCGCAGTTCATCAAC
>CBFGYX010000505.1:0-1818 GCA_965653075.1 uncultured bacterium | reverse complement strand
CCGCGATGATCTCGGTGTCTTCCGGGGCGATCCAAGTGACGGCTGCGTCCTGGGCGGTGGCTGCGGTGTAGAAGGCGTGAATCATGCTTCTACATCGAACGGCGGCGGAAGCGCCTTAAGAACCACCTGACCAAAAGCAAGACCCACGGGAGCCAGGCTGGTACATCCCGCGGGTCGAGCAGCGTTGGGCTGTAGGGCATGAGAAGATATACGATCTCGCGCCAAATTCACCAAAGAAAATTGTTGTACTTAGTTCTCGGACGTAACGGGATTTAGGTGGTGGAGCGCCGGCTTTTTTATGCGCACACTATTCAGGGCGGGCGGATGGGGGAAGGTCCTTCAACCGCCCGCAGGTCCTTCTTCCCCGATGGGAGGTCCGTCATGGACTATGAGCTGCGTTGGAGGCGGTTGAGGTCTACATGCGAGGCTGCGCTGGAGATCCTCTACGACGTACGCGCCGACCTGGAGGTCCGCGAGTGCGAGCTAAGCCTGGTTGAGGTCCAGAACTTGATTTCGAGCTTGCATCGAGTTCTGGAAGCCGACCGCCAGCCCCTCCTGTTCGCCTAACCTGGCGAGCGGGATGCCCAAGACAGCGGCGCGACCACGTGGTCGCGCCGTTGTCGTTTTGCAAATTCATCCCTTCATGCGCTGCCGCGATGGTCCGATCGGCACGCGCGGATTTCCCTGGAACAGCGTCTTGTCGGCAGCGGCGACATTGATTCGCAAGAAAAGTTTGTACATGAGCAGCGCAGCAACATCTTGCGCTGTTTGAAAGCTGATCCGGTCGTTCTTTCTCAGACCGTTTTTGATCAGGTTTCGCAAGCCGTCAACGATTTCGTCGGTAATAGCGGTGTCACGCAATTCGTTGCGCTTCACGCTCGTGGAAGTGCGTCGGCCGAAGATTCGGATCCGCGGTGACGCTTCAACGAAGTCTTGGTCTTCAAGCCATTCGCAGCGCGAGAGTGTGTAGGCGAGTTGAGCAACTGCCCAGTCAAATTGGTCCGCGACTGCATCGCCGACATGACCGAGAGTGAGAACGCGCGCCTTGAGGTGACGAAAGGATCGGAGGTGCGCTCGAGCTCCGTTGTGAGGGGCGGCCATCAGCGCACATCGAAGGATACGTCGGGCGTGCGGCGACGACGTTTGCCCTTCGCCTTCTTCGGACGCTTCACCCAGCCCGACTGCGTCATAGCCCACTCATCGCGCGGGCCAGGTGGACTTGACTTGGCGAACTCGTGCCACTTGTTACAGGTGGTTTCGAGCCAGTCGAGTGCTCGCGAGACGTCGTGGTCCACGACGACCTGGTGGTTCGACTGGCTGGCTCTCTGCATCTTTTGCAGACCGCGCCGAACCACCGCCGTCATTCGCGGGCGCGACATGGACTTGCGTTGAGCCATCTGGGCTTACCCGTATCTCGACCTGGTACCAGGTGTGTAGAACGGCCTAGCGCCGCCGAAAGGAACTCTTGTTGCCCGTCCGTGCATTCGTGTAGATGAACAGCCGGCATCGAAGCGTGAGAGCCGAGGATTGGACGTGAAGGTAGAGCTTCTCGCCGGCTTCGATGCGCACGGGACTCGGGAGTGAGTGCGAATCGTTCAGATCGAGGCGAGCGGCGCCGCTGGTCGTGAGCTCCAGCCCGATGCGAGCTGCGTCAACGACGTTGACGACGTCGTTTCCGGTGTGCTGGGAAGTGGCAGAGAACGACAGCTCGTACTGCGCGTTTCCGCCGTCGGCGCCGACCGTGCCGTCAATGACCCAGCGCACCGCGATGATCTCGGTGTCTTCCGGGGCGATCCAAGTGACGGCTGCGTCCTGGGC
>CBFGYX010000504.1:0-1826 GCA_965653075.1 uncultured bacterium | reverse complement strand
GATCTCGGTCGGGAAAGAAGAGTCGGACGCGCTCTTGGCGGAGCCCCGTGGTCCTTGGCTCCCGTTGGTCGTCGTGTCGCTCGCCCAGCTGCTTCTCGTTATCAATGTGGCGGCGATAAAGGTATCCGTCGACGCGATTGCCGAAGGGCTCGGTACCGGTGCGAACTCTGTCAAGACGGCGCTGATCGTGTACTCGCTCGTCGTTGCCGGGTTTGTGATGCTCGGCGCGAGAATCGGCCAGCGGTTCGGCTCGCGCCGTGTCTTTAGAGCGACGCTCGTGATTCTAGGGAATCTCTGATTAATTCGCTGCATGAGCGATAATTGCAGTAGTTCGAGCCGGATAGGAAAGCCATCGCCGATGCGCCAGCAAACACTTGCGGAAGAAGGTTTCGAGAAGTATCGCAAGCAGACTCGTCGAGAGCAGTTTCTTCATGAGATGGACCAGATCATCCCATGGTCGGAGCTTGCGGCGGTAATCGAGCCCTTTTACCCGAAGCCGGAAGGGGCCGGCCGGCGGCCGATCGGCATCGAACGAATGCTGCGAATTCATTTTCTCCAGCACTGGTTCAATCTGTCGGATCCGGCGGTGGAGGAGAGCCTCTATGACTCACGTGCGATGCGCCGGTTCGTTGGAATCGATTTGGGCCGTGAGCCTGTGCCGGACGAGACCACGATCTGCAAGTTTCGTCACCTGCTGGAAGCGAACAACCTGGGCGAGCGATTGTTCGTGCTGATCGGTCAGTATCTGGATGAAAATGGCATGAAGGTCAGCCGTGGCACGATCGTGGATGCGACCATCATCAACGCTCCGAGCTCGACCAAAAACAAGAAGGGCGAACGGGATCCGGAGATGCACCAGACCCGCAAGGGCAACCAGTGGTACTTCGGGATGAAGGCTCACGTAGGTGTGGATAGCAAGACCAAGCTGATCCATGCAGTGGCAGCGACGCCGGCTAATGTGCACGACAGTCAGGTGCTCGGCGATTTACTGCATGGCGAGGAGACGCGGGTGTGGGGAGATTCTGCCTACAGCGGTCAGCGAGAGGCGATTCGCAAACATGCCCCTCAGGCTCGGGACTTCACGCAACGCAAGGCCCATCGTCACCGCCCGCTTTCCGAGGACGATCGCAAACGCAATCGCAACAAGTCTCGTGTGCGAGCAAAGGTCGAGCATCCCTTTCTGGTGCTGAAGCGAGTGTTCGGCTTCACGAAGGTTCGGTACCGTGGGCTGCACAAGAACGCCACGCGCCTGTTCGTGGCGTGCGGGCTGGTAAATTTATTCATGGTGCGGCGGCGATTGCTGAGAATGACGTAGCGTCATTGCGTCTGGGCGATGGGAAACCGCCTCATCGATCGCGCAAAGCCACCCAAAACCACTCAACTCCAGATAACTGCCGCTCGAGAATCGCGCACTGAGGTCGGGAACCCGGGTACCGATGAAACTTTCGCGGATTGATCAGACGTTCCCTAAGAAGTGCCGAGCCGCGAGGAGATCGTCCGCGTCATACCCGAGGTGAAACTCCATCGGTTGCGCGATCACACCGAGCTTAAACAACCGCGCGACATCAACGCTGTTCACGCCGAGAAAGCATTCAACGTCGTCGGGCGTTGGCACCACCGGAGGTCGTCCGGAATAGAGTTCTGCCGCCTGGGCGACTTCAGGCGGTTCCGTGTCCCGTGTCATCGCGTTCGCCATCTCCGGAGAAACGCCGACCGTGATGGTAAGGAAGCGGTATGCCACATCGTGGAGCGCGGTGGGGAGCGGTAGACCCACCATCGGCGCCAACGCTCGCTGCACGATGCCTCTCAGCCTCGACATATCGTAT
>CBFGYX010000503.1:0-1829 GCA_965653075.1 uncultured bacterium | reverse complement strand
CTGCAACGCGCCGAGGCCCTGGGCGGCGTCCACGGACCGTACGCGCTGCAGGCCGCGATCGCCGCCTGCCACGCGCGCGCGCGCAGATTCGAGGATACGGACTGGACGCGGCTGGCGGCGCTCTACGAGGCGCAGGGGCAGCCCGTGGCTCAGTCGGCCGGACTGCCGTAACGGCGGCGCATCTCCTCGATCAGCGCCCGCCGCACGTCGCGGTGCGTGGCCGCGAGCGTCAGGTTCGGGTTCGTCTCGGCGTTGAGGTAGGCGAGCCCGGTTTCGAGGCCGGAGACGAGGAAGTCACTCGTCGCCACGCGGTAGGGGCGGGCGGGATCGTTGGGCTTGCCACCGACTTGCCAGGTGCCGTCCTCGTCGCGCGTTACGTTGCCCGTCTGGAGGAAGCCGCCGGTGCCGCGGTTGGCGACGCCCTGCGTGAGCGTGCTATCGAGCAGCGAGCCCGGCATCGTGACGGTCACGACCTCGCCGCCGAAGGGCAGGATGCGGATCACGTCGTACTCCGTCACCGGCCACGGCGGCGCACGACACGTTCTGGGATTTCGCCTCGCTGATGCCCGAGACCGCGCACATGCTCATGTGGCTGATGTCTGATCGGGGCATCCCGCGGTCATTCCGCATGATGGAGGGCTTTGGCGTCAACACCTTCCGGTTCGTGAACGCGAAAGGGAAGGCGCATTTCATCAAATGGCACTGGAAGCCGGTCGAGGGCACGGCGGCACTTGTGTGGGATGAGGCGCAGAAGCTGTCGGGTAAGGATGCCGACTGGTTGCGGCGCGACTTATGGGACGCCATCGAAGACGGCCACTATCCGGAGTTCGAGCTTGGCGTGCAGATCGTGAAGGAGAAGGATGAGCACAAGTTCGACTTCGACATCCTCGATGCTACCAAGATCATCCCCGAGGACGAAGTGCCGGTATCGATCATCGGCAAGATGGTGCTGAACCGAAATCCGGACAACTTCTTTGCCGAGACCGAGCAGGTGGCGTTCCATCCGGGCCATGTTGTACCCGGCATCGACTTTACGAATGATCCGCTGCTGCAGGGACGGCTGTTCTCGTACCTCGACACGCAGCTCAACCGGTTCGGGAGTGCCAACTTCCATGAGATCCCGATCAACCGCCCGCTGGCTCCGGTGAACAACAACCAGGGCGCAGGCTTCATGCGGATGGGCATCAGGAAAGGCCGCACACACTACTTTCCGAACTCGCTCGGCGGCGGATGCCCCATGATGGCCGGCCCGGAGCACGGCGGCTTCGTCCATTACATGGAGAAGGTGGACGGGCAGAAGGTGAAACGGCGCAGCGAGAGCTTCAAGGACCACTTCAGCCAGGCCACGATGTTCTGGAACAGTCTCTCGGCCGATGAGAAGGAGCATGTGGTGAGTGCCTATCACTTCGAGATCGGAAGGTGGAGACGCACGCCGTGCGGCATCGGATGGTGCACGAGATCCTGAACTATATCGATCATGATCTCGCCACGATGGTGACAGAAGGAGTTGGCGTGGAGGCGCCCAAGAAGTTTGCCGGAAAGAAGAACAAGAAGAAGGCGCCCGAGGTGGGGATCGAGTTCCGGATGCGGACGGACACGATCCGGTCGCTCCGCGTGGCGATCGCGCTGGCCGACGGATTCGACTACGAGCAGTATTCGGCTGTGAAGCAAATGCTCGAAGACGGCGGCGCCACGCCGACCGTGGTCTCGCTCTTCCTTGGGACTGTGACCAGCGCGAGCGGCGAGGAAGTGGAGTCGACAAGAGCCACGTGACGGCGGCGTCGGTGATGTTCGATGCATTGTACATCCCCGGCGGGAAGGCCAACGTC
>CBFGYX010000502.1:0-1831 GCA_965653075.1 uncultured bacterium | reverse complement strand
CAACAGGCCGCGAGGGGCACGCCATGTTCATCGACTGCCGCACGCTCGACCTCACACCCACGCCTCTACCGGAGGGCATCGCCGTTGTGGTGATGGATACCGGCACCCGCCGTGGCCTCGTGGATTCCGCCTATAACGAGCGCCGTAGCCAGTGCGAGACCGCGGCGCATCACTTCGGCGCCAAGGCGCTGCGAGATGTCAGCCTCGAGACGCTCGAGTCGCGCATCCATGAACTCGATGATGTGACCGCACGTCGGGCGCGTCATGTGGTGTCGGAGAACAAGCGCACGATCGACGCAGCCGAAGCCATGCGCAGGGGTGACGTCGCACGCCTCGGGTTGCTGATGGACGAGAGCCACCGCAGCCTGCGCGACGACTTCGAAGTGTCAAGCTCGGCGCTAGACCTGATGGTGAGCATCGCCCGTAAGCAGCCGGGATGCTACGGCGCCCGCATGACAGGCGCCGGTTTCGGCGGGTGCGCCGTCGCCGTCGTCAACGAAGATGCTGCCGAAGGAATTGTGGCCGAGGTCCACCGACGATATGCGGATGAATCGGGGATGGAGCCGCGACTTTACGTGAGCCTGGCAACAGGAGGCGCCTCCGTTGTGGAGCGTCCGACTGTTGCTGACAAAGGGATCTCTCGCAGAGGATGATGAGCATCAAGTACAGCGAGGCTCCATCCGAAAGACGTATCTCACGAGTAATATCACATTAACCGGATCTGCCAACACCGCGCGGTCGACAAACAATAAGCAATGCTTCACAAGATGCGCACACTTGCGTAATATTGGCGGCGCTACACGGCGCCGGCCCGGCGCACTATGAGGACCGTGTGGGAGACCTAATTTGAAGTGTTTCATTACGACGACAACGACATTCGAATGAGGCCGGAGTGACGCGATAAGCATGCAAGCGGTGGCCGATAACCATCTTTGCATTCATCGGACCGCTCCCCAACAAAACCGGTAAGACTCGATGACCTTCACCACCCTCGATTACGTCATTTTCAGCATCTACTGCTCCATCATCATAGGCGTCGGCCTATGGGTGTCACGCGAGCGGGAGGGGCATAAGAAGGACACGGCAGATTACTTCCTTGCCAGTAAATCGCTGCCGTTCTGGGCCATCGGCGCCTCGTTGATCGCATCGAATATTTCTGCCGAACAGTTTATCGGGATGTCGGGCTCGGGCTTCCGCATTGGCCTTGCCATCGCCTCGTACGAGTGGATGGCCGCGGTCACGCTGCTTGTCATCGCCTGGTTTTTCCTCCCCATATACCTTCAAAAGGGCATCTTCACGATGCCGCAGTTCCTCGAGCAGCGCTACGACACGCGCGTCCGCACGCTACTGGCCGTCTTCTGGCTCTTCGTATATGTGTTCGTCAACCTTGCATCCGTTCTCTACCTCGGCGCGCTGGCCATTGAAGGCATCATGGGCGTGCCGCTGGTATGGGGCATCGTCGGCATGGCCATCTTTGCGACGATCTACAGTATTTACGGCGGCCTCAAAGCCGTCGCGTGGACGGACGTCATCCAGGTCGTCGTGCTAATCGGTGGCGGTCTGCTGACGACGTACTTCGCCCTCGACGCGTTTTCGGGTGGCGAGGGTGCCATCGCGGGCTTCAGCCAGTTGTTAACCGAAGCCGGCGACCGTTTCAACGTGATCCTCTTCCGTGGCGAGCTCATGTACGAGACCGACACCGGGGAGATTGCCGACGCATGGGACCTCCTCCCCGGCATGGCCGTGCTCTTTGGCGGGATGTGGGTGGCCAACCTTTTTTACTGGGGATGTAACCAGTACATCATCCAGCGTGCGCTGGCAGCGAAAGACC
>CBFGYX010000501.1:0-1836 GCA_965653075.1 uncultured bacterium | reverse complement strand
TACGGCCAGCGGTTTGGATGGCTTCGTGGCGGCATTGCCCTCAAGATCGTCGGCGTGCGTGTCGACCCGGAGGGTGTAGCCGGGTTCACGATTGACGGCGGTCTCCAGGCGCTGCTCGCCGAAGGGGATTTGCAGCTCGGGCTGTCCATCCACAACCTGGGATCGATGGGTGAGAGCAGCATCGTGAATGGTGATCTGCCTGCGATGATTCGCGCGGGTATCGCGGCAAAGCCGGTGCGCGTGTTTACGGGCGGCAGCGGCCAGCCGGAACTTCAGCTATTTGTGTCGCCGGAAGTCGTCTTTGATCTCGTTACGAACGAACGGCGCTTTCACGGCGGCATCGGCATCGAAGTCGACGACGTCCTCGTTGTGCGCGGAGGCTATCTCTCAGGCGATCCCGTCAAGCGGTTCACGACCGGCCTCGGCCTGATGTACGAGTCATTCACGCTCGACTATGCCTTCCTGCCGCTGCGTGAGGACTTTGATTCCTCCTCACATCAAATTTCGATTTCTTACCGTTGGTAACGTGCCGACGCAGCGTCGACGCAGCGACATTATTTTTGCCGGCGTTACGCTATCGGCGGCCACTGCCTATCTTGCGAGACGTTTTGCTCATGTGGAGCCCGCGACGTAATGCCAATAGATAACTTTCATCCGTCGCGTGTTTGCCGCTGTTGAGCTACGTGAGTCTGTAGCTCGTATAGTTTTATTAAATTGGCTTAGAGCCTAACCGTTTATCGTATGCGTAGCCGCGTCGTGCCATGGGCCGTACTCGCCCTTTTTTTGATTCTCACGGCTGTATTGACGTGGACGATATACCGGTCGGATGCGGTCAGGGCGGAAGAACGCTTTCTGAATGCGGCAGAGGTAAAACTGAGCCGCATCGAGACGAGGCTGGATACCTATGTGGCGCTCCTGCGCGGCGGTACGGGCCTTTTCTCTGCGTCCGACGCGGTCGTGACCCTCGAAGATTTCCGCGAGTACACGGCGCAGGTCCAGCTCGCTCGCCGCTATCCGGGCATCCAGGGCTTCGGCTTTACTCGCTACTTTCCCGCTGAAAAGACCGACAGTCTCGAAGCGGCGATGCAGCAGCAGGGCATCGACGGCTTTCGTGTCTGGCCCTCGAACGACGATAGTCACGGCCACTCCATTGTCTACCTCGAGCCGCCCGATGAGCGAAACCTTGCCGCGATGGGCTTCGATATGTATTCGGATCCCGTTCGGAGGGCGGCGATGGATCGGGCGTGGGAAACCGGCGAGGCGGCGATGTCTGGTCGCGTTACCCTGGTACAGGAGATCGACGGGCCGCAGCAGGCAGGATTTCTGATTTACATCGCGGTGTACGAGGGGCCGGGCATCCCGCCGACGGTAGAGGAGAGGCGGGCCTCGCTGTATGGATTTGTTTATGCGCCGTTCCGCGCCGACGATCTGTTTATGCGGATCGTAGGCGAAGACGAACGTCCGCAGGTGGCCTTCCAGATTTATGACGGAGACACCGTGAGTGAGGAAACGCTCCTGCACGACTCCCGAACGAGTGGCATCCAGCCGGCCTCGTCGCGCCTGTCTACCTTTGGCACGCTGACGGTTGGCGGCCGCACGTGGACCGTCCGGTTTGTACTCACCCAGGCACTCATGACGGGAGTCAGTAACACCACGCCGCTTCTCGTCGGGATCCTCGGCACGATGCTAAGCTTGCTGCTGTTTGGTCTCCTGAAAGCGCAGTTTGCAGCGGCGGAGACGATTGAACAGAACGAGCGTCGTCTGAGCGCCATTCTCGAACGGCTGCCTGTGGGAGCTTGTGTTGTCGATGCAGATCGATGCATCACCCTCTCGAAC
>CBFGYX010000500.1:0-1840 GCA_965653075.1 uncultured bacterium | reverse complement strand
TCGCGGCCGCGTGCCTTGCGTCCGAGGTGAACGGGAAAGAGCGGTAGGTGCATGCCGCGGCCGTCGCCGTCCCGGCGCATGACGTTTGGCTCGAAGCGCGGCCTGACCCGGTTCCCCCCAAACCTGACCGCTTATCGGACAGGCGAAAACTTTCGGCCTTGTCGACCGCGAGCGCCGGATAATTTGCCCGGTTAACGTGACGGATGTAACAGTCGGCGAAAGCCGGCCGTAGTGGCAGTGGATTCATCTCTCGGCTCACTGCCATTCAGCATTCGCATTCACGTCATGAAACGAGCGGTAAAAGTACTTTTGGTCATCGGGGCCGTCGTCGTGATCGGCGGCGTTGCCATGTTCATCATCGGCTCGGGTGAGGCGGCGCCGACGGAGGAGCCACACGTGACGGTTCGGCGCGGGTCGCTTGTTGACAGGGCGCTTGCGGTGGGTACCATTGAGCCGCGGGTGCAGGTGAGTGTGAAGTCACAGTTGTCGGGCGTGGTGAGCCGGCAGTTTGCGGAGCCCGGCGAGTATGTGCGTGCGGGGGCACCGCTGCTGGAGATCCGGCCGACGCCGACGCCGCAGGAAGTCGTCGACGCCGAGCGGCAGGTCGACCTGCGGAGGATCGAGTTCGAGACGGTTGAACGTGAGCACGAGCGTCAGAAATCGCTGTTGGATAAGGCGCTGGTGTCGGCGCAGGAGTACGAGCTGGTGCGCCGCCGGCTCGACGAGGCCTCGCTGCAGGTCCAGATGGCAGAAGAACGGCTCGAGTTGCTGCGTAGCGGCCGTATCTCGAAGACATCCGAAATCGCCACCGTCATCAGAGCGCCCATCGCCGGGTTCGTGCTCGATAAGAACGTGGAGATCGGCGACCCTGTTGTGCCGTTGACCTCCTTCCAGGAAGGAACGGTGCTCATGACCATGGCCGATATGGATGATCTCATATTCCGCGGCACGGTGGATGAGATCGATGTGGGCAAGCTGGTGGAGGGCATGCCCGTTGCGATCAGCGTGGGTGCGCTGCCGGGCGCGGATGTACAAGGCAATCTGTCGCGCATCTGGCTGAAGGCGAGGAAGGAGGAGAACTCGACGGTCTTTCCCGTTGAAGTCGATCTTTCCGCTGCGTTCGCAACGACCAGTGGCGGAGTGACCGAAGAAGGCGGGATGAGCCTGGAGCCGGCGGTGTTGCGGGCGGGCTACTCGGCCAATGCGGAGATCGTCGTGGCGCGGCGCGACAGTGTGCTGACCCTCCCTGAGCGCGTGATCACGTTTGATAACGGACATGCGACGGTCGAGATTCTGCGTCCGGACAACGTGAAGGAGCGGGTTGAGATCGAGACCGGGCTGTCGGATGCGATCAACATCGAAATCATTGCCGGATTACGAGAGGGCGACCGGGTTGCCGAGAAGCCGTTACGGACCATCAACTGAGTGCGGCCATGCCCGAATTCGTATCACAGCTATTCCGCGACCTCTCGGCGCAGCGGCTGCGGACGTTCTTGACGCTCCTGGGTATTACCTGGGGGACGGTCGCCGTGGTCGTGTTGATGGCGTTCGGTGTTGGATTTGAGAAGCAGACCCGGGCGAACATGGCGGGGATGGGCGATGGAATCGTCGTCGTGTTTGGCGGCCGTACGACAAAGCCATTCATGGGTTTTAACGACGGTCGGGGAATCGGGCTGCGTGAGGCAGATGTGGAGGTTATCCAACAGCAGATCCCAGGCATCGCCTCGATCAGCCCCGAGTACCGAACCTCAAGTGCCGTTGCACGCGTGGACACGTCATCCACCATCCCGGCGACGACGGGTGTTTATCCGGAGTATGCCGACATGCGCAACATCATCCC